>CBDTVQ010000001.1:0-35166 GCA_965364045.1 uncultured Tessaracoccus sp.
ACAACTCGGTGGATAACTCCGTCTTTGGGCGCGCATACGCTGGAGGCATGTCAAACCCTCTGTCCGGGCTGCGTCGCATCATTGGGGAAACCCTGCGCAGTCGCGTCGCCGGTCCCGACGCCGACGCCAAGGCCGCCCTCATCTGGGACTCCCCCGGGGAGCGTTGGCACTCCACGGACTCCATTATCTGGCACGTCAACGGCGACGCCGCCATGTATGCCGGGGGCATTCGCTCGCTCCTGCTGCAGGCCCTCCATCCAGCCGCCATGGCCGGCGTCGCAGGTCACTCCGGCTACCGCTCAGACCCGTGGGGTCGACTGCAGCGGACGAGCGAGTTCCTCGCCATGACCACGTACGGGCCCATACCTGACGCTGAGAAGATGATCGCCAAGATCCGAGGAATCCATGAGCGCGTTCGTGGGAAGACCGACGACGGCACTTTCTACCGCGCCTCTGACCCTCACCTGCTGGAGTGGGTGCACCTCGCTGAGACCGAGAGTTTCCTCACCGGCTTCCACGAGTTTGGGGACAGAAAGCTCACGCAGGAGGAGGCCGACACCTACGTGGCGGAGGCAGCCCCTGTCGGCGAACTTCTGGGTGCTATTGACCTCCCCCGTACGGAGGCTGAGCTGCATGCCGCGCTCGAGAGATACCGGCCCGAGCTGCGGGCATCCGAGCCGGCTCTCGACACCGTCGCATTCCTCGTCAAGACACCGCCTGTGCCGTGGATTGCGCGCCCGGGCTACTGGATGCTGGTGGCAGGAGCCATCAGCTCTCTTCCCATGTGGGCCCGGCGCGAACTGAATCTTCCAGCCAACAAGTGGTTCGACCGGTTGGTGGGCAAACCGCTCGGCAGCTTCGCGACCGCAGTGGTGCGATGGGCACTCACCTCCCCCAGCCGCGTCCAGTCCGGCACCTACTCGACGCCGTCCTGACGCTACAGCTTCATCTGCGTCTCAGTCGGCGCTGCCTTCGCGGAGCGGAGCCACGGGGGTTCCGTCGGCGCGTCGGGACAGGCTTTCCATCGCTTCCCACATCGCCACGTTGCCATCACGGAAGTTGATGGTCACACCACTCAGATCGGTACGACCGACAACCCCGACAGCTAGCTCAGCGACGTTGGCCCGGGAGGTTTCGCCCCCCATGACGTGATCGCCGTACTCGATTCGTCCACTGCCCTGTTCGAGGGTCAGCTGACCGGGACCGAGGATGGTCCAGTTCAGTGAGGTGCCGCGCAGGTGTTCGTCCGCCTGCGCCTTGGCCTCAGCGTAGGCGTGGAAGGGGTTGTCCTCAGGTACGTCGTCCCGTCCGGCCCCCACATAGGACACCATGACGAACCGGTCCACACCCTCTGCCACGGCCGCGTCCATGGCACGAATGGCGGCGTCGCGGTCAACGGCGTAGGTGCGTTCCTTGCTGCCACCACCTGCCCCGGCCGCGAAAATGATGGCGTCGTTTCCCCGGACCAACTCACGCGTGCCGTCGGCGTCGAGGTGCTCCACATCGCTCAGGAGAGCGAGTGCCCCGGTTTTCTCGATGTCAGCGCTCTGATCCTCCTTGCGGATTACCGAAGTCACCGTGTGACCCCCCGCAACCAGCATTGGGGCGGCCAGAAGGGCCACCTTTCCATGTCCACCAATGATCATGATCTTCATTCATCGACCCTACCCGCGGCCCGGAGCGGGGCGAGCGTACAGTCGGATGTGTGAGCGTGACAGATCGAGCTGAGAGAGCCACCTCCCGATCCCGCATACGACCAGACCCGAAGTGCCCATTGCGGCCAGGGGAGCCGTGCACGCTGTGCCAGATGAGCG
Organism: uncultured Tessaracoccus sp.; assembly: GCA_965364045.1. GTDB lineage: Bacteria > Actinomycetota > Actinomycetes > Propionibacteriales > Propionibacteriaceae > Arachnia. The sequence continues at coordinate 1,815 of CBDTVQ010000001.1, forward strand.
TCACCGGACCACAAGACTGCCCGTTGGTCTATCTGGTCATGGATGATCCGGAATACAGAGAAGCCCTCGCCGCGTCGAAACGGCGCTGACTTCCCCGATACCTGAAGCTCAGCTGATGACGATGACGGTGTCCGCGGAACCCTGAGCGCAGCGGTCGGGGATGCCGGCCACATCGGTCTTGGGCACAGCGACGGAAGCGACATCAAGCTGTCGGCCCACGAGATGCTCGGTGCCACCGACGGTGACTGAGGGCTTGCCCTCCTGCAGCACGAACGTCGCATCTGCCGGGAAGACCAGCAACTGCGGCTTGCCCTCATTGGTCAGCGCAAAGCAGCCGCCCGGACCGGTGATGAGCTTCTGTTCGGTGGGTCCGGCAGCTCCGGTGGGAGTAGTCCCTGAATGCTGCAGAGCCAGAATCCCCTGGTCTCCGGCGACCGTGACGTCCACAACGCCGCTCTCATCATTTGGCCCGACGGGCTCTTGCGTGGGTTCTCCGCTGACAGCAGGCTCAGAATCTTCCTCAGTCGGCTCCATGGTGGCGCTCCCTTCAACGGAGGCCGTCACCGTGACGGTCGGCGTGCTCTCGGGTTCATCCGAGCCGCACGCCGTCATGCCGAGCGCAAGAGCTGTTACGGCAAATAGGACGACGAGATGAGAACGGCGTGTGACGGACATCAAATTTCCTCCGCAAAAATGGTAGTTCGGGACGCAATCCTAGGGGTGCATCAATGACTCAACCCCTGATTTTAGTGGCGCAGGTGCGTCGGTCCCAAGTACGGACATTCTTCATACTCAAGGGCCCAGGAGCGACAGGGGCACCACTGCGATTCCATCTCTTCGACGGTACGCATGACTGCCGGTCGTGTCACAGCGCAGCTCTGCCAACGGCCTTCGGTCACTTGACTACCCGATCATTCAGGGCCGTCACGCCAAGGGGCGACGAAGGAACAACGCCAAGAACCCCGGCCCACAGGGCCGGGGTTCTTGGATTTCGAGCTGCAATGCGCTCAGTTGGCGACGACCACGAAAGGTACGTGCGCGATGACCGCACTGTGCAGCTTGATTGCTGCAGTGTGTGCTCCCACAGACTTCACCGGCTTGGCGAAGCTGACGGAGCGCTTGTCGATTGCGGGGCCGCCGGCCTTCTTCACTGCCACGACGAGGTCGCTGGCGGTGACGGAGCCGAACAGGTGACCTGCGTCAGAGACACGGGCCAGAACCTTGATCTGCAGTTCCTCAATCTGGGTACGAATCTCAGCGGCGTGATCTGCGCCACGGATTTCGCGTGCGTCACGAGAGCGCTTGATGCCCTCGATCTGCTTCTCGTTGCCGCGGGTCCAACGGATCGCCTTGCCCTGGGGCAGAAGGAAGTTACGGCCATAGCCGTCCTTCACGTCGACGACGTCGCCGGCGATACCGATCTTTTCAACGGTGCTGGTGAGAATGAGCTTCATAATGCACTCCCCAATCAGCGAGCGGTTGAGGCGTAGGGCAGCAGAGCAACCTCACGCGCGTTCTTGACGGCAATTGCGACCTTGCGCTGATCCTGGACCGAAAGGCCAGTAACGCGGCGGGCACGGATCTTTCCACGTTCTGAAATGAACTTCTTCAGAAGGTTGGTGTCCTTGTAATCGATGTTGGCGACGCGAGTCGTCTTCACCGGCATGATCTTCTTCTTGTTCACAGGCTTGCGCTGTGGACCGGCCATTGTGGTGCTCTCCTTGAAGTGCAGGCGCCGGCGGCGCCCTTTGGAAGCCCGTCCTTGTCAGACGGAATGTGCCAGCTGACCCTTGTTCCGGGTCAGTTGTGGTGGATCAGAACGGGGGCTCTTCAGCGTTGCTCTGCGCCCACGGATCACTTGCTCCGCGGTTGCCGCCGGGGGCGGGGGATTGGCTGGACCATGGGTCCTGACCGCCACCGCCACCGCCACTGGTGGAACCACCCTGGTTCTGGTTGCCCTGCCACTGGCCACCGCCGCCGCCACCCGAACCACCAGCGGTGGTGCGGGTCAGCTTTGCGGTTGCGTAGCGGAGGGCGGGACCGACCTCGTCGACATCACACTCGAACACGGTGCGCTTCTCACCCTCGCGGGTTTCGTAGCTGCGTGACTTCAGACGGCCTTGGACAACGACGCGGGCCCCCTTCTGCAGGGACTCCGCAACGTTCTCGGCGTACTGACGCCAGACCGAGCAGTTGATGAACATGGCGTCGCCGTCTTTCCATTCACTGGTCTGACGATCGAATGTGCGGGGCGTGGACGCGACAGTAAAGTTCGCGACGGCTGCACCGCTCGGGGTGAAGCGCAGTTCGGGGTCAGCGGTGAGATTGCCGACCAGCGTGATCTGTGTTTCGCCTGCCATGTTTTCCTCCGGGATCGGACGTTTGTCTGTTGCTCATCACTGTGGGCGTCAACCCGAGTGAATCACCAAACAGAACTGGTGGTGTTGAAAAGCTCAGTCTTCAGACTTCGCAGGCTTGGAGTCTTCCGACTTCGCGGCCTTGGCGTCTTCGGACTTGGCGTCCTTGTCCTTCGACTTCCTTGGCTCTTCGATGCGGAGAACCTTGGTGCGAACGATCGCCTCTTCGATGCCCATACGGCGATCCATCTCCTGGACAACTGCCGGTTCGGCGGTGATCCTGAGGACGGCGTAAATGCCTTCGGACTTCTTGTTGATGTCGTATGCCAGACGGCGACGTCCCCAAATTTCGTTGGACTCGACCGTGCCGCCACCCTTGGTGATGACTTCGAGGTACTTGTCGACCAGACCGGGAACCTGACGCTCATCGGTATCTGAGTCGATGATGACCATGACTTCGTACTTGCGCATGCTTTGGCACAACCTCCTGTGGACTGACGGCCGCGGGTCGATCCCGCGGCAGGAGTGCGTGGCCAGCTACAAAAGCCGACCGAGGAGTGACTCTACCCGAGCGGAACCATTCCCGCGAAAGCGGCACCGGAAGGTGTGACCAGAAGGAATTCAGATGGCTGAGGAACGCGCAAGGTCGTCAAGCTTTCCGGAGGCGACGATGCCCTCCCAGAAAGTCTCCGCCCAGCTGGCGTACCCCTTGTCGTTGGGGTGGAAAAGATCTCGCGCCGTGTACCGCAGGTACCCGAGCCGGCCGACGGCGCGGGAGGCCTCATGGATGGCCACGGGGTGATGGCCAAACTCCGCCACCAGTTCGACGACGCTGGCCGCCATCTGGCGCGACTGGCCGTCCATCCCGGGAATCATGAACCACGGCACGTCGGCCACGAAGCTGCCAGCGGGCAGCGCCGGGAGGATGATGCGCATGGATCGGGTGAACGTCTCCACGTCATGCCCGGGGAACACGACGTCGTTGGCGCCGATGTCCATGGTCACGATGTCAGGGGTGAACGGCAGATCCGCCAGCTGCGGCAGTTGACGTGCGACGACATCTCCACTCACCGCCCCCGAGACGGACATGTTCGTGACCGCCACTTCGCGACCGGTTGCCTCGGCCAGACGCGCTGCCACAAGAGCCACGTAGGACGCCTCCACCCGGGACGCCCCCACTCCCTGGGCGGCCGAATCACCCAGGGCGACGTAGTGCAACACGTCGTCGGGAAAGTCACTGGGCCGGACGCTCCAGTGTTGGGCATAGTCAGCCACGTGCGCGTCGATGACCCGCCGACCCACCACGTAGGTGGTCACCGCAGCCGCGAATCCCGCTCCGGCAACGGCGGGCAGCACCCAGTTCATCGGCGACGGTAGGGGCCGGGGATGGCGGGGTTGCCCTCCCTGATCCAGGCGAACAGTCCCCCGGCAATGGACTCGGCCAGCATGCCTTTGGACCGCAGCTCTGCAGCGGCCACCGATGATCGCAGCCCGTTGTCGCACATCACGATGACGGCGGCATCACGCTCGGCCAGGGGATCATCGCCGTGGATGGCCAGCTCCGCATCATCGTGGAGAGCCTTCGGATCCACTGGGCGCGCGCCGGGCGCGTGGCCATTCTCGTACTCGGCCTTGGTGCGAACGTCGATCAACACCGCCCCCTTGCTGAGCGCCATCAACGTCTCGTCGATGCTCAGACCCGGCATGCGCTTGCCGAGGAAATCCATCAGTCCCATGGGTCACATGGTGCCCCCAAGCACCCCCGGACGCAAAGGACGTTGTGCAAGGGGCCTCTCAGATGATGCCCAGTGTCCACAACCCCGCGCCGAGGATCGCGGCGCTGACGGCGAGCAGCAACAACACCCAGCCGAGCCACATCTTTCGGGCAACCACCACGACGGCAACCGGGACGGCAAGGGAAGCGACGCCGAGGGCGACATGGACGATCCGCCACCCGAGGCCGACGCCGTTGATGGCCTCGAGGTCAGTGCCGGAGACATCCGTCCCCGGCATCACGGCGATGACAAGCAGCGCGGCCGCCGTCGCCCCCGCCAGCGCCAGGGACAATGCCCCCAACGCCAGCGCTCCGGGCCATGTGGACCACCAGATCCTTCGCGTCACCAAGGTAGTGGGATCAGCGATCCGAGCGCCGACGATCCAGGCGCTCGTACATGTCCTCGATCGCCGTCTTGAACCGCTCCTCCACCTGACGGCGCTTCACCTTGAGGGTGGGCGTCAACATGTCGTTGTCCATGGTGAGATCGTCGTCCATCACTGCGGTCTCACGTGGACGTTCCTGGCTGGGAAGCATCGCCGTCAGTTCGGCGACCCGACGCCTGACCTCGTCGCCGAACTCTGAACTGGCCAACCAATCGGCCAGTTCTCCCGGCCACTGTGCCATCTTTGCCAGCTCCTCCACCTGGGGCAGAGACGGCTTGACCAGCAGTGTGAGGTACGGGCGGTTGTCACCCAGCAGAACCGCATACTCGAACAGTGGATCGGCCAGGATCAGACCCTCGATGGGCTGCGGTGCCACGTTCTTGCCACCGAGCGTGACGATGATGTCCTTCAACCTGTCCGTGATCACGAGATAGCCGTCGGTGTCCACGTACCCGATGTCGCCGGTGTGGAGCCAGCCGTCAACGATGGCCTCGGCGCTGGCCTCCTCGTTGCGCCAGTAGCCGGCCATCAGGTTTGGGCCCTTGTAGAGGATCTCCCCGAGCTCCCCGATACGCAGTTCACCGCCGCTGATCACACGGCCAGCGGTGCCGAACTTGAAGCCGCCCGGCGAGTTGAAACTCACGAGCGGCGATGCCTCGGTGAGGCCGTAGCCGGTGTAGATGGGCATGCCGATGGACGAGAAGAACTCCTCCACCTGCTTGCGGATTGGGGCTCCACCACAGGCCAGGACGGTCTTGGTGCCACCCATGGCGGCGCGCACGTTGGAGTGGACCAGTTTGTCCGCGAGAGGCAACTGGGCGCGCCACCACCAGGAGGGGGTGCGGCCCTTGCGGAAGGAGTGCTGGTTGCGTGCACCCACCTTCAGTGCCCACGTGAAGATCTTGCGCTTCACGGCCGACGACGACACCTTGGCGTGCGCCGTCGCGTAAACGGTCTCGAACAACTTCGGCACGCTCGCGAGCAGCGTCGGCTTGGCCAGCACCAGTTGCTCAGCCACGGTGCGCGCATTCTCCACGTAGGTGTTCATGCAGCCCTTGAGGAGCACGACTGTGGTCCAGGCGCGCTCCAATGCGTGCGAGAGCGGCAGGAAGGCAAGTGAGTGGTCGTCAGGCCCGAACTCGAAGAACTTCTCGAGGGATTCTTTCTGCCGCACCAGCGCCTGGTGTTGCAGCATGACGCCCTTGGGCTCCCCCGTTGTGCCGGAGGTGTAAATGATGGACGCCAGATCCTCACCGGAGGCCTCCGCCAGCCTTGCCGAGAGAGCGGCCTGATCGGCAGCGACGCGGAAGTCGTCGTAGGAAATGACTCCATCCGGCATGCCCTCGAAGGGCTTGACGATGACGATCGTTTCCAGACTGGGCAACTCCGATTGCACGGAAAGGACGCGCTCGCACTCGCTCTCGTTGCCCACGAACATGACACGCAGTTCGGAGTCACCGACGATGTGGCGGATCTGAGTGGGTGTGGAGGTGGCATACATCGGGACGAGAACGCCGCAAGCCGTCGCGACACCGAAATCGATCTCGGACCATTCCGGGCAGTTGCTCAGAAACAGGCCGACACGATCCCGCGCATCAAGACCCAGGTTCAGTAAACCCTGGGCGACTTCGTCGACCTTTGTTCCGAACTCGCGGTACGTCTGCGTCCGCCAGCCCTCACCAATGCGTATCCGGGTGGCGGTGCGGTCCGCATGCTCGGCAACGGTGGCGCGAAGACGCACGGCAATGTGTTCCATCATCGCGTCTTTGTCCCCTTGTTCCTTCATGACTGTTATCCCCTATCGATCATGTTCCGATCAGCTTAGCTACGCGACCGTAACCCATGTCGCGAAGACTGATTACCGCAAACCATCCACCAAGGCCCGGAGTAATGAAAAGAGGCCCAGCCCCCCGGCGCAGACGTGACAACAACTCCCGCGTGGGCGGCCCTTACCGTCGGCGCCCATGCGGGAGTTGCAGCAACTGGATCAGACGAGCTCGGGACCCGGATTACTGGAGCCTTCGCCCCGAACCTCGGGCTCGTCGGGAAGCTCAGGTCCGGGGTTGCCGGCGCCCTGAGTATGGATCTGCTCGTCTTCATGTCCGAGGTTGGGTCCCGGGTTGTCGGAGCCCTCCCCCGGAGCCTTCTCCGGAACATTCGGGTCATGTCCGCCCGGGTTGTCCGAGCCCTCGTGGGGATGATCGCGCACTTCACTCATCGTCAAGACTCCTTCGTCTTTGGTTCACGCATCGGCCTACGGCCGGTGACTGCTTAAGTATCACCGGCCGAGATGCGCATCGACAAGAGCCGACGGCATTGTCGCGGGTCCATCTCCACGGCGCTGCACCTTTTCCCGAAGCCCCACTCCACCAAGTGACCAACTTTGGTCTCGTCGATCCGTGGCTGGGACCATGCGCAACATTGCCGAATTCGCGAGGAAGGGCCGGGCTGTCGTGCAACACTGGCGCGATGAGCGGTCTTGGGGGGACCCCGACTTCGATCGCCCCCGGAGTGCGGCGCACCCAGCTGAGCTTCGGGCTCGGCACGCTGGGCCGGGACATGGTGGCCGCCATGGTCAGCCTGTACCTGATCTATTACCTCACGGACGTCGTCGGCGTCTCCAACGGACAGCTCGCGGCCATCACCACCATCATCGTCGCGCTGCGAATCTTCGACGCCGTCAACGACCCCGTTATGGGTGTCATCGTGGACAACACCCACACGCGCTGGGGCAAATTCAAGCCGTGGATCGCAATCGGGGCCGGGCTGTGGGGCGCCGCCACCCTGCTGCTGTTCGCCGGTCTCCCCGTTTCGGGTGAAGGCTTCATCGTCGTTTTCTTCATCGGCTATCTGATCTGGGGCATCAGCTACACCATCAATGACATCTCCTTCTACGGAATGCTGCCCTCGCTGTCCCGAAACCTCAAGGAACGCGAAGGCATCGCCGTCGTCGCCCGGATCATGGCCAACATCGGCCTGTTCTCCGTCGTCGTGGGCATTGTGCCGATCACCGAATGGCTGACCGGTTCCCTCGGGAGCCCCCAGAAGGCATGGTTCCTCTTCGCCGCCGTGACTGTGGCGATCATGCTTGTGTTCCAATCCCTCACCCTGATTTTCACGAAACAGAAGGTGGTGGCCGCCACACCCCACACCCCCATCCGTGAGCTCTTCCGCATCATCGGCCGAAACGACCAACTCTTGTGGGTAACGGTGGCAATGGTCCTGTTCATGGCCGGCTACACCGCCACCACCAGCCTGGGCATCTACTATTTTGAATACATCTACGGCGATCTGGGGATGTATGCGATCTTCGCGGGCATCCTCGGCGTGGCACAGCTGAGCGGACTGGCCATTTTCCCGTTGGTGTCCGCCCGCCTCACCCGGCGCCAGATCCATGCATTGGCCTCCGCGATGTGCACCGTCGGCCTGGCGGTCTTCGCGCTTGCCGGATCATCGATGATCATCATCGGCGTGGCTGGGGTGCTGCTCTTCATGGGTCAGGCGTTCATCCAGCTCCTGATGCTGCTCTACATCGCCGATTGCGTCGAGTATGGGGAGTGGAAGCTGGGTAAGCGCACCGAATCGATCACGTTCTCCCTCCAACCGTTCATCTACAAGTCCTCCAACGCTCTGGGCACTTCAATGGTGGGGCTGGCCCTGCTCATCTCCGGGGTCAACCAGGCCGAGTCGGCAGCAGACATCACCGTCGGCGGCCAGCTGGCCTTCAAGGTGGTCATGATGGCGGTGCCCATGGTGCTGGTCATCATCAGCTGGGCCGTTCTGCGTCGGACGTACACCCTCGACGAGGGGCGCTACACCGAAATCGTCGCGGAGCTCCGCGCCAGGGAGGAACGCAAGTGACGCAGAGCGGTGCCATCGATCGCGCCTCCACCATCGGCGACGTGTACGACCATCCCCTGGGGCGCGACATCATCGACAAGCTCCTGCTGCAGCTCGGCCGCTCCCAGAGGTGGGTGGACAATCCCATCGTCCGCAGGTTGCGAGTGCGCACCGTGGAGCGGCTGGGTCACGGGTTCACCGGCGACGGCTTCATTGACACCCTGCTGACGCTGCTCAACGACGTGTCAGACTCCCCAACCCGCACCACCGGCCCTGTAACGCCGCGCTGGTGGAAGGAGGCCGTCTTCTATCAGGTGTATCCACGCTCCTTCGCGGATTCCGACGGCGACGGCATCGGTGACCTGCGGGGCATCATCAACCACCTCGACCACCTCGAGGACCTGGGGATCGACTGCCTGTGGCTGTCGCCGATCTTCGCCTCCCCCAACGAGGACAACGGCTACGACATCTCCGACTACCGCGCCGTGATGACCGAGATGGGGACCCTCGACGACGTCGATGAGCTCATCGCCGCCTGCCACGCCCGAGGCATGCGGATCATCCTGGATCTGGTGGTGAATCACACCTCGGACCAGCACGAATGGTTCAAGGAGGCGCGCCGGGATCCGGACGGCCCCTTCGGCGAGTACTACATCCTGCGCGACGGAGACCCCACCACGCTGCCCAACAACTGGGCGTCATACTTTTCCGGCCCCGCCTGGACGTGGCTCGAGGACACGAAGCGGTGGTGCATGCGTCTGTTTGCCCCCGGGCAGCCGGACCTCAACTGGGACAACCCTGCGGTGCGTCGCGAAGTGGCCGACGTCGTCAGCTGGTGGCTTGAACGTGGCATCGACGGCTTCCGCCTCGACGTCATCAATTTCATCTCCAAACGTGAGGGACTGCCCGAGGGCAACGAATTCGTCGGCTCCCTGATGGAATTCACCGGTGTTGAGCACTACTTTCACGGACCGCATCTGCACGCATACCTCGCGGAGCTGCGGCGAGACGGCTTCCAGCGCAAGGGGGAGGTCAAGGAGGCGCCAGGACACGATCCGACGGCAGTCATGATCGGGGAGACACCGGGCATCGGAATAGAGACGGGACGGCTCCTCACGGCCGAGAACCGCCACGAACTTGATCTCGTCTTCAGCTTTGACCATCTGGAGAATCCCGGAAAGACACGTTGGGATGACTACGCGTATGACCTCAACCACCTGAAGGCGTACATGATCCAGCGACAGTCCCGTCTGGGTTCCGGGGATTGGGTCAGCCTCTTCTGGGAGAACCACGACAACCCCCGCATGATCTCCAAGGTCAATGCCGATCCGCTCTACCGGACACCGCTCGGCAAGGCCCTGGCCGCCATCCAACTCCTGGGGCGAGGTACCCCGTTCATCTACCAGGGCCAGGAGATCGCCGCCATCAACCAGGACTTCCAGAATGTCTCCGATTTCAGGGACATCGAATCGATCAACCGCCTGTCACATCATCACGGCGGCCCGGTGAACATCGACGTGGTGCGGCCGGGTTCCCGGGACCACGCACGCACGCCCATGCGCTGGGATGACTCTCAATGCCACGGCTTCACCACCGGCGAGCCGTGGATCGGCTTCCATGAGCACTCCACGGGTTACACCGTCGCCGAACAACAGAAGGATCCGGATTCGGTCTTCACCTTCTACAAGCAACTCATTGCCCTGCGTCGCGAACATCCAGCACTGCGTCTGGGCGATGTGCGGTTCGCCTACCCGCGCCGTCGCGACTACTTCGCCTGGTTCCGCGAGCTCGACGGTGAGTCGTTCCTCACAGAGGTCAACCTGTCCGCACGATCCATTCGTCGCCCCCACTACACGGCCGTGTTGCGCGACGTGTTGACGACTGGCCGCGACGAAGTCAGGCTCGGCCCCTACGAGGTGCGGGTGCATCGGGTCCTCTCCTGACGTCGATTCCGGGTTGGACAAGCTCACACAAAAGCATATGCTTGCATCATGCAACTAACTGATGAGTTGGCGAGACTGTTCACCAACATGGGCCAAACCCTGGCTCGACGCGCACACCAGGGCATGGACCACCAGGACTTCTCGACGCTCGTCGCGCTCTCATCCGGGGCCTGCCCCGACGGCACGAGGCTCAGCGATCTGGCCGCGATGCGTGGCTTCGACGCCTCCACCATGAGCCGACGCGTCTCCCAACTTTGCGAGACCGGACTCCTGGAACGCAGCCCCGATCCCCAGGACGGCCGTGCGCAGTTGCTGCACGTCAGTAACGAGGGCCGCCACGCCCTGACAGAGGAACGCACCCGACGAGTGCGCCTCATCACCGAATCGCTGGGCGAGTGGACACCCGATGACAAAAGTGAGCTCGCCCGCCTGCTCAGCCGCTTGAACGACAGCTTGGAGAACGCATGAAGAAACCCACCCCCACGCCGCGGGTGGCATACAAGCTCGCGCCGCAGGATCGGCAGGTCTTCATCGGCCTCATGATCGGCATGCTCGTGGCGTCCGTGAGCCAGACCATCGTCGGCCCCGCGATGCCCCGCATCGTCGCCGACCTCGGCGGGATTGACCACTACTCCTGGGTGGCCACTGCCGCCATGCTGACCTCGGCCGTCAGCGTGCCCATCATGGGCAAACTTTCTGACCTGTACGGCCGCCGACTGTTCTACATCGGTGGTCTGACTGTCTTCATGATCGGCTCGATCGTCAGCGGTTTCAGCGTCAACTTCTGGATGCTGATCGCAGGACGGGCCATCCAGGGCCTCGGCATGGGAACCATCATGCCGCTGTCTCAAACGATCATCGGCGACATCATCCCGCCACGTCAGCGCGGCAAGTACCAGGGCTTCATGGGCGCCGTCTTCGGCGTCACCGCCGTGGCGGGCCCGCTGGCGGGCGGCCTCATCACCGACAACCTCGGCTGGCGCTGGAACTTCTTCGCGACGCTGCCCCTCGGCATCATCGCCCTCTTCTTCGTCGTGCGCTTCCTGCAGGTCCCCCACGTGCAGCGCAAGGCGGTCGTGGACGTCCTCGGCATCGTGACACTCGCCCCCGCGCTGGTGATGATCCTTCTGGCCACCTCGTGGGGCGGCACCACCTACCCGTGGGGCTCGGCTGTCATCATCGCCCTCTACGTGGCCGGCGGGCTCTTCCTGGGTCTGTTCATCTTCGTGGAATTCAGGGCTGAGGAGCCGCTGCTCCCATTGAGGCTCTTCCGGAACTCGGTTTTCACCGCCAGCAACATCGCCGCCTTCTCCGTCTCCATGGTGCTCTTCGGGGCCACCATCTACATTCCCGTCTACGCGCAGGGCGTCCTGGGTGTCAGCGCCACCGATTCGGGGCTCATCCTGCTGCCGCTCATGATCGGGTTCATCCTGGTGGGCATCGGTGCAGGGCTGCTGATCACACGCACCGGTCGGTACAAGGAGATCATGCTGCTGGGTGTGATCACCATGTTTGCCGGAGTCTGGCTCATGACCCGTCTCGATGCCGCCTCGTCACAGCTGCAACTCAGCGTTGCCATGGTGGTGCTCGGCGTGGGTCTGGGCGCCTCGATGCAGCAGTACACGCTCGTGGTACAGAACGCCGTGGCCAAGCGTGACCTCGGCATCGCCACGGCCTCGACGCAGTTCTTCCGCAACGTGGGCGCCACCGTCGGTATCGCGGTGTTCGGCTCGTTGATGACAGGTGGACTGTCCCGGGCCATCATGGATCGCCTTCCCCCCGGCGTTGCCGAGGAGATGGGTGATTCCGTGTCCACGATTGGCGTGGGGGACGTTCTCGATCCTTCTGGGACGGCCGGGCTGCCGCCAGCGGTCGTCGACGCCATCCGGGAGGGTCTTGCGGACAGGCTGCACGTGGTATTCCTGGCGATCCTGCCCATCCTGGTGATCGCGTTCTTCGCCACGCTCGCCATCAGGGCAATGCCACTGCGCGACACCATCTCCACACCTGAGGAGGCGCGTCGGGAGTTCCTGGACACGATGAGCCAGAGCAGTGGTCGGGACGAACTCGTGCCCAGCCTGAACCACTACGACAACGAGGGCGCCCGCACTCGCGAGCGTGTCCTCGGGCTCCAAATGGATCTCCTGGTGCGGGAGTCCCGACGAGAGGATCGAGGCCTACTACGGCGGGCTGTCACCGAAATTGGCGACGGCGACCTCAGCCACGGCCAGGCAATCCTGGAACGCACCGCCGCGATGCTCTCCTCCGACGACCCGGAGCAGGTGGCCGAAGCCGAGAAGTACGCGTGCGCCCTGGCGAATCGCGCAGCCCGCAAGGGCGGTGTCCTCAGCGAGGACATCCGCAAGGACATCGCCGTACAGGTGGCTGCAGGACGGGAACGCAAGGACGTGCTCGCAGGCCACGAGAAGGCGATGGCGGACAACTTCGAGGCGGTCGACGTCGCGCAACTCCGTGGAGCCGCCAACGACCTGGCCACAGTTCTGCTGCTGGACCTTGACGTCAAGGCCCCAGTGGGAGCAGGCGCCACGAAGTCCTGATCCCCGCCAGACAGGAGAGCGACCCTGCCGGCCACAGTTGTGGACGGCGGGGTCGCTGTCGTTTGCAGCACCGGCCTGCTCAGTGGTCGTTGATTTCCGAGAGGAACTCCTGGGCGCGCTGTGACTGCGGATTGTCCAGCACCTGATCGGGGGGACCCTGTTCCGCGATCCCCTTGTCTGCGATGAGCACCACCCGGTCCGCCACGCGGCGGGCGAAGCGCATCTCGTGCGTCACACACATCATCGTCATGCCCTCTTCCGCGAGGTCCTTCATGACGGCCAGCACCTCACCCACGAGCTCAGGGTCCAGCGCCGAGGTGGGCTCGTCGAAGAGCATCACGGCGGGATCCATGGCCAGCGCCCGTGCGATTGCGACCCGCTGCTGCTGGCCACCCGAGAGACTGCCCGGATAGGCGTCGGCCTTGTGTGCCAGACCGACGCGCTCCAGCAGACTGCGGGCCTTCTCCACGGCCTCGTCCTTGCCACGACCCAGCACGTCGCGCTGCGCCACGGCAATGTTCTCCGTCACGTTCATGTGCGGAAACAGGTTGAACGCCTGAAACACCATGCCGATCCGGGAGCGGATGCGGTTGAGGTGCTTCTGGTCGTAGCTCAGGGTCTGCCCCGCCACGACGATGTCGCCGGAAGTGATCTGCTCCAAACCGTTGACGCATCGGAGAAGCGTGGATTTGCCGGCGCCGGAGGGGCCGATGAGGACCACCACTTCGCTCACGCCCACGTCGAGATCGACATCCTTGAACACGACGGTGTCGCCGAACTTCTTCGTGACGCCACGGAGTTGAACGATTGCCTCGCCCTTGTCCGCATCCCCACTCAGGAAACGATCCGCAGCCGCGGCTTCAAGTTCTTCTTGTGAATCAGTCATGGTCACCTCAGGACTTGTATCGGCCCAGGCGCTTCTCCATGCGGTTCACCACAGCGGTCAGCACGAGGACGATCGCCAGGTAGTACACGGAGACGATCGCGTAGGTGGACAGGGGTTTGTAGGTGGCGGCAGCCGTGTTCTGTGCCGTCCGGAACAGCTCCGTCAGGCCGATGAAGGCGACCAGTGAGGAGTCCTTCACAGCGATGATGAACTGGCTGCCGAGCACCGGGAGGATGGCGCGGAAGGACAACGGCGCCTGAACCCGCAGAAGGGTGCGTTTCCGGGACATGCCAAGAGAGCGTGCAGCCTCCACGAGCCCCTTGGGCACTGACTGGAACCCCGAGCGAATGATCTCGGCTATGTAGGCGGAGTTGTGGACGCCCAATGCGATCGCACCAGCCCAGAACTTGTCCAGCACAATGAGGCTGGAGAGCCCGAAGTAGAGCAGGAAGAGCTGAGCGATCAGCGGCGTGCCTCGAATCAGGCCGATGAAGCCCGCCGCCAGCCACTTCAGCGGAGGAATCCCGCTCATGGACATGGCCGCCACCCCCGCCCCCATCACGAGGGCGAAGAGCAGCGCGACGGCCGTCAACCCGAGTGTGACGCCGGTCGCCTCAATGAAGATTGGTGCGTACTTGGCGAACATCTCGAAGAAGTCCACTATGAGATGTCCTCGCCGAACCACTTTTTGCTGATCTCGGCGTAGGTGCCGTCGTCCTTGATGGCCTGCAGCGCACCATCAATGTCGTCCTTGAGGGGGTTGTCCTTGGCGACGGCAATCGCGGGGCTCTCGGTGTACAGCGGTTCCCCGCACTGACGGAGGTCGCGTTCCGCGTCCTGGATCTGGAAGAGGCCCACGAGCAGACCTGTGATGGTGCCGTCCAGACGACCGGCCTCGGTGTCCTCGAGGGCCGTGATGTCGGACTCGAAGCTGACCACCTCACCCTTGAAGCCTTCTTCCTTCAAGTAGGCGTCATAGGTGGTGCCGTTGGCGACGCCCACCTTGAGATCGGCCTCAATGTCGAAAGTCTCGCAGTCGGAGTCCGTCGGCACGAAGTAGCCCGCACCATCGGTGTAGTAGGGCTCCGTGAAGTCCACCACTTCAGCGCGCTCCTCCGTCGGTGTGACCGATGCGATGAGCGCGTCGTACCTGTTGGACTGCAAGCCCTGGATCAGCGACGCGAAGGCTGCGGTCTCGGTCTTGAGTTCGAGACCTAGCTCGTCGGCGATCGCGGCGGCGATGTCGTAGTCGAAGCCCGTGAGGTTGTTGCCCTCATCGAAGTGGCTGAAGGGCTTGAACTCACCGCTCATGGCGATGACGATCTCACCATCGTTGACCAGCTTGGCGCCACCTTCTTCGCCGCCTCCGTCGTTGCCGGAGCAGGCGGTCAGTGCCAGGGCGCAGGCTGCTGTGAAAGCGACCGCGCGTGCGTGGTGTCGAAAGTTCTTCACTGGTGTCATCTCCTCGGAGTCCGGAGCCGGAGAGTTCCGGCACCTCCCACCCACCACCACGCATGGTGTGACACATGCGTCGAGGCTGAAAAACCTGCAGGCGCAGCGGATGAACTTCGTTGACCCTACGGAGATCAGGGTGCATTAGAGACACTGAAGCGGCTTCCGTTATCAATCCGTTACCTTTCCTGCAGTGCCGGACTGGGCTTGGCCACCCCTCTCCCGCCCGCCTTCTGGCTGGCCACACGGAGGCTCGCCCCCTGCTTGTCCCCGCGGGCGCACGACCCCATGGCAAGGCCGTTCAGCGTGGCACGACGGCGTCGAGATCTGCAGCCAGGTCACCCCTTGCTGCCACCACCACATCCGGCAGTCCCAGCCAGTCCGCCATCCTGCGCAGCTCGCCAGCGAGTTCTGTCGCGGTCTCCGCAGGGGCTTCGGGTTCCCGCCACGCAGATTGCACCAGGAGCCGCCCGGAGGCCCGGTCTGCCTTGAGATCCACCCGGCCGACGAGTGCGTCGTCGAGAAGAAAAGGCAGCACGTAGTACCCGTGCACCCGCTGGGAGGCTGGGGTGTAGATACCGATCCGGTAGTGGAAGTTGAACAGCCACTGGGTGCGGGCGCGTTCCCAGATGAGCGGGTCGAACGGACTCAGCAGGGCTCGCGTCGTGACCCGTCGGGGGATCGGCAGACCAGCGCTCAGGTAGGCCACGGTGCCGTCCACGGACACAACCTCCAGCTCCCCCTCCTCGACGAGTTCCCTGATGGCCTGCCGCGTTGGTGAGGCCTTCGTGCGCCAGTAATCGGCCAGACACTTCACCGTCGCCACTCCATGCGCCCGGGCGGCAATGAGGACCAACTCCCGCATCGCCTCATCGGCCGACGGCGTGGGCGCGGCCACCACCTCGTAGGGCAGGACACGCTCCGGGAGATCGAAAACACGTTCGAACTGGGTGTTGCGTTCCACCACGCAGAGCTGGCCCGTGAAGAAGAGGAACTCGCAGGCAGTCTTCACCACGGACCAGTTCCACCCCCAGTGCTCCCGCAGGGCATCGGGAGCATGACCGAGTTCTGCGGTCAGTCGTCTCGCTGAGCTCGGCCCCAGCTCACCCACAGCGGCCAGCACCTCCACCACCACGTCCGCGTGCTCCGCCCCCGCGCGCTGGATCGATCCCCATGCCTCGTTCCGGTAGGCCTCCATGCGCCACCGGAACAGTGGGTGCAGCGCGACGGGAACGAAAGCCGCCTGGTGGGCCCAGTATTCGGTGATTCGCCGCGGCTGCCTCCCAGCGGCCTGTGCCAGGAGGCACTGGTCGTAGACACCGAGACGCGAAAACAGGGGAAGGAACTGGCTGCGCGCCAGGACGTTCACCGAATCGATCTGCAGTACGCCCATCCGCTGGATAGTCGCGTCGATCTGCCTCATCGTCACCGTCGTCGGGCGGGGGCGCGCCAGCCCCTGCGCGGTAATGGCGATTCGCCGTGCCTCTGCCAGCGAGAGTGTGGACCGTTTCGGCGGTGGGGAGGGCATGGGTGCCAGTTTGGCAGTCGTGTTGAGTGGCCGTTGGGCGCTGCCTGCTTATCGTGGGCCCCAGATGCCGGTCTACCGGCATCCAGAGCCCACACTAAACTGAACGTTGCCTGACCCGCGGCTTCGGCGACTGACCCCGCTAGGCTACCCACCCATGAGTAGTCTGCAATTCGGAGCACACGTTCGCCACGAGGACCCCATCGTTGAGGCCCGAAAGACCCGCGCGGACATCGTCCAACTCTTCCTGGGTGAACCACAGAGTTGGAAGAAGCCCCAGGCTCAGTATCCGGGTGGTGCCGAGGCGCTTCGCTTGGCCGCCGAGGAAGCCGGCGTCGGGATCTACGTGCATGCGCCCTACATCGTCAATGTGGCGTCGACGAACAACCGCATCCGGATCCCGTCACGCAAACTGCTGCAGCAGACCGTCACGGAAGCGGCCGCCGTCGGGGCCCGTGGAGTCATCGTGCACGGTGGCCACGTCACAGCTGACGACGATCCCGAAAAGGGCTATGACAACTGGCGCAAAGCCGTCGATGGACTGAAGCTCGAAGTGCCAATCCTCATCGAGAACACTGCCGGCGGCAACAACGCGATGACCCGTCACCTGGAGGCCATCCAAGGAGTTTGGGAAGCCATCTCCACCTCCGCCAACATCGATTCGGTGGGGTTCTGCCTCGACACCTGCCACGCACACGCTGCCGGGCTGGATCTGAAAACAGTGGTCGACGACATCCGGGGCATTACCGGCAGGATCGATCTGGTCCACTGCAACGATTCCCGCGACGTGGCGGGCTCGGGGGCAGACAGACACATCGGACTGGGCAACGGCAATATCAACGTCAACGACATCGCCGCCATCGTTCGCGCGGCAGCGGCCCCCGTCATCCTGGAGACCCCCAGCGACGGCCACGCTGCAGAGATTGAGTGGCTTCGCTCGTTGTGAGGTTAGATGGTGGCCATGAAGGTCTTGCTGCCCAACACCGTAGAACTCAATCCCCAGTTGCCTGAGGGATCCACTACTGTCACCTTTGACTCGGCGGCCCCCATCCCCGATGAGCACCTCGACGCCGAGGTTCTGGTGGATTGGCTGATCAGACGCAAAACGATGGCCGACGCTGCGGAGCGCTTGCCAAACCTGAAGCTGGTCCAGTCGCTCTCTGCGGGTGCCGACAACGTGCTCAGCGCACCTTTCGATGAGGACGTGGCGATCTGCTCGGGCGTCGGGCTTCACGACCATGCGGTCACCGAACATGCGATGGCGCTCACCCTGGCGCTGCTGCGGCGCCTGCCCGCGTGCATGAAGGCCCAACAACGGGGCAAATGGGCCAAGGAGTTGGGCGGTTCCCAGACGCTGCTGACTGACGAACACATCACGACGTTGCTCGACGCCCGCGTCCTGGTCTGGGGGTTCGGCTCCATCGCGCAAACACTGGCACCCGTTCTTCAGTCCCTGGGCGCACGCGTCACGGGCGTGGCACGCACAGCCGGTGAACGCTCCGGATTCCCGGTCATCACCGAGGATGACCTTCCCCGCGAACTCCCACACACCGATCTGCTCATAATGGTCCTCCCCGGAGTGTCCGCCACCGAGAACGCACTCAACGCCGAACGGCTGGCGCTGCTTCCTGAGACTGCTCTGGTGGTCAACGTCGGACGCGGGACCACCGTCGACGAGGATGCGCTGCTTTCTGCACTGAAGGATGGCTCCATCGCCGGAGCCGCCCTGGACGTCACAGCCCAGGAGCCCCTGCCGGAGAATTCTCCGCTGTGGAATGCACCAAACCTCATCATCACCCCCCACGCTGCAGGCGGCAGACCCTTTGGCTCTGACGAACTCATAGCGGCCAACGTCACGGCGCTACTCAACGGCGACGACCTGCGCAACCGAATCCGCTGAAACGGCCCCAGCCCGCGACTGAACGCCGGACCGTCTGCGTTGATCCGCCCACCGGGATGATCCTCGATCTCGACGGCTCAGCTTTTGCCGGGCACGACACCGCTGAAGTGGAGCAGATTGTCCACTGCGAGCACGCTGTCCAGCGTCGCTTCATCCAGCAACCCGCGCTCCAGAACAATCTCACGGACGCTGCGCCCTGTCGACGCCGCCTCTTTTCCCACCTCATCCCCAGCCGCATGGCCGATGAGGTTGTTGAGGAAGGTCACGACGGAGATGGAATTGGTCACGTAGGCGAGGCAGACGTCACGGTTGGCAGTGATGCCCTCGATGCACTTGGTGCGCAGCGTGTCGCAGGCATTTTGCAGCAGTGAAATGGATTCAAAGAGTGCCTGGGCGATCACTGGCTCCATGGCGTTGAGCTGCAGTTGGCCAGCTTCCGCGCTGACTGTGACGCAGACGTCGTTGCCGAACACCTTGAAACAGGCCTGGTTCACCACCTCGGGGATCACTGGGTTGACCTTGGCCGGCATGATGGAGGACCCGGCCTGCACCTCTGGGAGGTTGATTTCATTGAAGCCAGCCCGGGGCCCGGACGACAGCAGCCTGAGGTCATTGCAGGTTTTCGACAACTTCACCGCCAGTCGTTTGCACACGCCGTGCGCGGTGACGTAGACGCCGGTGTCGCTGGTGGCCTCGATGAGATCGGGGGCGGTGCCACACGGTCGCCCGGTGATATCGGCGAGGTGCCGGATCACCACCTCCGCATAGCCGGGAGGTGCGTTCGCGCCCGTACCTATGGCGGTGGCCCCCAGATTCACCTCCAACAGGAAGCCGCGCACGGTGTCGATATGGCGCAGTTCCTCCGAGATTGTCACCGCGAAAGCCGTGAACTCCTGACCCAGCGTCATCGGTATCGCATCCTGCAGTTGCGTCCGGCCCATGGTCAGGACGTCGGCGAGTTCATTTCCCTTCGCACGCAATGCTTCGACCAGTTGCTCCACTCCAACCGCCAGCTCACCGAGCCTGGTGTCCAGCGCCAGACGAAGCCCTGTGGGATAGGCGTCGTTGGTGGACTGGCTCCGGTTGACGTGGTCAAGCGGACTGACGATGTCATAGCTGCCTTTGGCACAGCCAAGGTGCTCAAGCGCCAGATTCGCGAGCACCTCGTTGACGTTCATGTTGGTCGAGGTCCCAGCACCACCCTGGAACACGTCGATGGGGAACTGATCCAGGCAGCGGCCATTGTCCAGGATCTGGTCGCACGCCCACACGATGGCGTTGACCACGTCCGGATTCACCACGCCCAGATCCCCATTGGCGAGCACCGCGGCCTTCTTCACCTGCACCAGTCCGCGAATCAGATCTGGCAGATCGCTGATGGTGTCCGGGCTGATGCGAAAATTCTCCATGGCGCGCACGGTGTGGACACCGAAGTAGGCCTCAGCCGGTACGTCCCGGGAGCCGAGCAGGTCCGTTTCGACTCTTGTGCTCGTCAACCTGGGGCTCCTTGGGACAGTGGTTTGACTCCCACCGTAGCCAACGACGCGCATCACGTGGGGCGGCCCGCGTCAGAGACCCGCTGGCGCTAAGGTGGGGCCTGTGACTCGCAGCGTATTCATTGCCTCGTCGGAGCGGCAGGTCAGCAAGAGTGTGATCGCCCTCGGCGTCGTCGAACTCTTCAACCGCCAGGTTCGCAACGTGGGGGTGTTCCGGCCCCTCGTGGAATCCACGACGTTCGACGCCGTCGCCACGGCCCTGCTTGATCTCAAGAGCATGCGGAGGCAGACCTTCGAGGAAGCCGTCGGTGTCACGCACGCTGACTTCGCCGAGGACCCCTCCGGATCGATCGATCAGATCGTGGCCAAGTACACGCAGCTGACTGCCCGCTGCGACGCCGTCGTGGTGGTGGGCTCCGATTACAGCGGCCACTACTCCAGCACCGAACTGGACCACAACGCCGTCATCGCCGCGAACCTGAATACCCCGGTGCTCTATGTCTGTAGCGCCACTGATCGCACGCCCGAAGAGGTGCGCGGCATCGTCGAGGAGACCATCGAGTCCTTCGAGGAACGCCACAACACCGTCGTGGGCGTGGCAATCACCCGCGTCGATCCTGACGGCGTGGAAGCCATGCGCGAGGCCGTGTCCCACGTGCGGGAAGCCACGTTCATCGTTCCGAACGATCCAGTGCTGCGCGCCCCATCGGTGCGCATGCAGTGGGAAGCCGTCGGCGCCACGCAGTGGCTGGGGAACCCTGCCTTCCTGGACAAGGAGGCCGTCCACATCTTCGTGGCCGCCATGACGCTGCCGAACCTGTTGACGCGCCTCAAGCCCGAGTGCACGGTCATCATGCCCTCGGATCGTCTCGATCTGCTGCCCGGCCTGCTGATGGCCCACGCCTCCCCAGCGTTCGGCCCGCTCGCATCCATCATCCTGACCGGCGGTTTCGACATCCCCGAATCCGTCCACACCCTGCTCGACGGCATCGAAGTTGACCTGCCGATTGCTTTCACGGACAAGGACACCTTCGCCACCGCGGCCAAGCTGCAACTGGTCACCGGCGTCTCCACCTCGACATCCCGCAAGACGGATGTCTCACGCATCCTGTTCGGTGCCCATGTGAGCGAGGACGAAATCCTGCGGGCGATCGACCTTCCCCGCTCCGAAATTCGCACACCCACGATGTTTGAGCACCAACTGATGCGGCTGGCCCGCTCAGACAGGAAGCGCATTGTGCTGCCGGAGGGCTCCGATGATCGTGTCCTGAAGGCGGCAGCCATCGTGCTTCAGCGTCAGGTGGCCGAGATCATCATCCTCGGCGAACGCGCTGTCATCAGCCGACGCGCATCCGAGCTCGGCATCAACCTGCGCAGCGCCGAGGTGGTCAACCCACGCGACGCGGAAATGCTTGACCGGTTTGCCGAAGAGTACGCAAAGCTGCGCGCCCATAAGGGCATCTCGCTCGAGCAGGCACGCAAGCAGTTTGAGGACCCGTCCTACGTCGGCACGATGATGGTGCACCTGGGCATGGCCGACGGCATGGTCTCAGGCGCCATGAACACGACCGCCAACACGATCCGGCCGTCCCTGGAGTTCATCAAGACCAAGCCCGGCGTGAGCGTCGTCTCCGGCTCCTTCCTGATGGCGATGAGCAACCGTGTCGTGGTGTACGCAGATTGTGCCGTGAACCCGGATCCCACACCCGAGCAGTTGGCTGACATCGCCATCTCCTCGGCGGAAACGGCGCGGGCGTTCGACATCGAACCGCGCGTCGCCATGCTCAGCTACTCCACCGGCACGTCCGGCAGCGGCGCGGACGTGGACAAGGTCCGGGAGGCCACCCGCATCGTGCGGGAGCGGGATCCCGAACTGAAGGTGGAGGGCCCCATCCAGTTCGACGCAGCCGTCGACGCCACGGTTGCTGCGAAGAAGATGCCGAACTCGGAGGTTGCCGGACAGGCATCTGTCTTCATCTTCCCCGATCTCAATACGGGCAACAACACCTACAAGGCTGTGCAGCGCACCTCCGGTGCGGTGGCCGTCGGCCCGATTCTGCAGGGGCTGAGGAAGCCGGTCAACGATCTTTCCCGCGGTGCGCTGGTGGAAGACATCGTGTCCACCATCACCATCACCGCCATCCAGGCCCAGAAGAACCGCTGAGCACCACCCCCGACATTCAAGGAAGTGCACTCCACGTGTCCCACCCGATCCTGCTCCTGAACTGTGGTTCGTCCTCCATCAAGTACCAGCTCCTCCAGACGGATACCGAGGAGGCGAGCGCGGTGGGGATCGTGCAACGCATCGGCGAGCAGGGCAGCACGCTGGACCATGAGGTGGGCCGCGACGAATTCCATCTGGATCAGGACTTCGCCAATCACACTGAGGCAGTCGCCGCCGTCGTGGGGATGTTCGAGTCCAACGGTCCCAGCCTCGAAGGCGTCATCGCCGTCGGGCACCGGACCGTGCATGGCGGCGACACCTTTCAGGAGTCGGTGCGCATCAATGATGAGGTCATCGCGAAGCTCGTCGAACTCTCTGACCTGGCGCCCCTGCACAACCCTCCTGCCATCGCCGGCATCGAGGCCGCCATGCGCGTGCTGCCCGACGTGCCTCACGTTGCCATCTTCGACACCGCTTTCTTCTCCACTCTTCCCCCCGAGGCGTACACCTACGCCCTGGATCGAGACGTCATGCGCGAGCACGGCATCCGCAAGTACGGCTTCCATGGCACCTCACACCAGTACGTCTCGCAGCAGGCTGCAGTGTTCCTGGACCGTCCCCTGTCAGAGTTGAAGACCATTGTGTGCCATCTCGGCAACGGTGCCTCCATCTCTGCCGTTGATGGCGGAGTGGCTGTGGAAACCTCCATGGGGCTCACTCCCCTGGCCGGTCTGGTGATGGGCACGCGCTCCGGCGACGTCGATCCCGGCCTCCACAAGTTCTTGAACAGCAAGGGCATGAGCCTCAACGAGGTCGACACCTTTCTCAACAAGAAATCGGGAATGCTCGGCCTCTGCGGCTACACCGACATGCGTGATGTGGGCACCGAAATTGAAGCTGGCAACGAGGACGCAAGACTGGCCCGTGACGTCTATGTTCACCGTCTTGTGAGCTACATCGGCTCCTACATGGCCCTCATGGGTGGCGTGGACGCACTGTGCTTCACCGCAGGTGTCGGGGAGAACGCAGCCCATATCCGCGGCCCGATCATCGAACGCCTCACTGCCATGGGCTTCGAACTCGACGCCGAGGCAAACCAGGTGCGCTCCAAGGAGTCGCGCGAGATCTCCACTCCGGCCTCCAAGGTTCGCGTTCTGGTGATCCCCACGAACGAGGAACTGGCCATGGCACGCGAAACGCTGAAGGTCTTGAGCGCCTGACGCAGAACACGTCGAGGTTCGCCAACATCTGGGCTGGTCTGCCCACCGAGATGTTGGCGAAGCTCTACTGCCTCGAAAAGCCTTGGCGCCAAACTTGTGACAACCCCACAAGTTTGGCCAGACACATCTGACCGCGCATCAGCTTCGGAGCGGGTGTCCTCATTGACGCAACTGCTAGGCGTCAAGCCAGCTCAGGGGTGTCAATATGAGTTCCGGGACCAGCACCAGCACGATGACGAGCACGGTCTGGGCGAGGAGGTACGGCATCACCGGTTTGACGGTTGCACCTACCTTCACCTTTCCGACCGCAGCGGCCACGTTCAAGGACGGGCCAACCGGCGGCGTGATGAGACCGAGGACATTGGCCAGTGTGAAGACGATGCCGAAGTAGATGAGGTTGATTCCAGCCTCATTGAGGAGCGGAAGGAAGATCGGCGTAAAGATGAGGATCGTCGGTATGACGTCAAGGATGGTTCCCACCGCGATGATGAACAGCAACAGGATGATCATGAGGAGCATCGGATGATCGGTGAGGGTTCCGAAGACCCTGGTGACGGTCGCGGGCAGACCGGAGATCGCCATGTAGTAGGCGGCGACTTGTGCGGCAGCCGCCAGGAACATGACGACCGCTGACATTTTGGCGGACGAGATCAACGCGCTGAGAAGCTCGTTGAATTTGATCTCCCGATAGACCACCAAACCCACGAACAGCGCGTACACGACCGCGACGACGCCTGCCTCGGTGGCTGTGAATACGCCACTCCTCAGGCCAACCAGAATGATGACTGGCAGCAGTAGTGCCCAGATGGCACCGAAGAACAACTTGATGTGCCCCGTGATCGAGGTCTTGGGGATGTCAACCTTGATGTTCTCGTGTTTGCGGGCAATCAGGAACCACACGACGGCCATGGTGACTGTCATGTACACAGCCGGCGCAATGCCCGCAAGGAACAGCGAACTGATCGAAACACCAGCTGTTGCGCCGAAGATAATGAGTGGCACGGAGGGTGGCATGATCGGCGCCACGAGGTTGGCAGAAGCGAGCAGGCCGACAGAGCGCTCACGGTTGTACCCCTCGCGCACCATCATTGGGATGAGGATCGCACCCAGGGCAGCGGTGCTGGCCACGGCCGAACCGACGAGGCTGCCGAAGAGAAGGCAGGCGAGGATGGTCACGTATCCGAATCCGCCCCGGAAGCGACCCACGGTGGCCCGGGCAAGAGCGATGATCCGGCGGGTCAAACCGCCACGATTCATGAGTTCGCCAGTGAGAATGAAGAATGGCAGTGCCATCATCGCGACGGAATCGGTGCCGCGCATGAGCTGCGCAGCCATGATCTGCGGATCGCCGGAGCGACCTCCCATCTGGATGCCGGTGGCGACCGACGTGAAGAGAAGCGCGAAGGCAATCGGTACACCGATGGCGATCGCACCAATGAGGTATCCGAACAAAGGTCCAAGAACTCGCATGATGACTACTCCTTGGTCCCTTGAGAATCCTGTGCGTCGACGATGACTTCGACGTCCGAATCCTTGGTGGCGATGAGTTCACTGACGGACAGCTTGAGGAAGAACAGCCGGTAGAGGTTTGCACCTGCGATGATCAGGACCGCGGCCCCGGTGACAACGCCGACCCCAAAGATGAGCGCCCGCGGGTATTGGGTGGCGACCATCCGGGCGCCCAGGTTCTGCACGGAGAGGTCCCAGCTGCCCTTCACGAGCAGCCACATCGTCCACATGATGATGAGCTGCACGAGCGTGTAAAGAACCTTCTGAGCCTTCTCGGGCACGCGATCGATGAGAGTGTCCACACCGAGATGCTGGTTGTCACGAAACGCGCCGATCGTCCCGAGGTACACCAGGTAGATGAAGCACAGTCGCGTCACCTCTTCGGACCAGACGAAACCGGTGGAAAACACGAAGCGCAGGACAACGTTCAGGAACATGAGGGCAACCATCATGAACAGGAACGCAGCCATGAGCACTTCAACAGATCGGAACAGTGAGTTGAAGATCTTTGTCACGCGACCCCTCCTTGCCTAGTGGCAGTGGGGTGCCGGAACGTCGGCACCCCACCGCCGGGCGGTCAGTTGACCTCTTGGATTTTCGACGTGAGCTCTGGCGCCCAGTCGTTTTCGCTGAGAAGCTTCTCCGTGAGAGGAGCGATAAGATCGATCATCTTTTCACGGTCGGCGTCCGTCATGGGCGTGACGGTGACCCCATTCTCCTCAAGAAATTCTCGGTCGGTGTCGACACTTGAAAGATAGTTGTCCCACGCCTCGGCGACTGTGGCGTCGGCAGCGTCGCGTACGATCTTCTGGTTCTCCTCGCTGAGGCTGTCCATGAACGGCGCGCTCACGATGAGCTCGAGTGTGGCGATGATGTGGTTCGTCTCGTAGACGTAATCCTGCACCTCGTAGAACGCTTCACTGATGATCGTGACCATGCCGTTGTCCTGGCCGTCAACGACACCCGTCTCGAGCGCGGTGAACAACTCACCGAGCGGAATCACCTGCGGGTTCGCACCGACGGCCTCCACGATGCCGATGTGGATCGGGTTGCCCGGCATCCGGAACTTCTGTCCGGCGAAGTCATCGACCGACTCCAGCGGCTTCGAGCTCGAGAACGTCCGGGCGCTGTTCGGACCCCAGCCGAGGAGGTAGGTCGTGGGGAACTGCTCATTGAACTGCTCGCTCATGTCCTTGGCAATATCACCAGTCCACACGTTCTTGGCGTGCTCAAGGTCGCGGTAGAGGAACGGCCAGTCGGAGATGAGCATCTTCGGGTACTCCTCGTTCATCGGCGTACCGACGACGACGGCTTCGAGGGTGCCGTTGCGGACGCCATCCCAAAGATCAGACTCATTGCCCAGGGTGCCTGAGTGGTGAACTTCGACAGTCAGCGCACCATCGGAGGCTTCTTCGATCTGAGTCTTGAAGACCTCGTCGAGTGCCGCGGCCATGGGGTGGCTCGCAGACCAGTTGTCCGCCACGCGGATGGTGGTGGTCCCACCGTCGGACGGTTCACCGTTGTCCGAGCCGCACGCGGCCAACCCGACCGCCATGAGGGCGGTTGTCAGAATGGCAAGTGGTCGTTTCATAGTTACTCCTTTGTTGATGTGCATGGTGTTCTCAGTTGTAGATAAATTGGGGGCTCAAACCGTCTTCGGTCAACAGGACCGCTGTCACACGGCGGCGTTGGTCATCCAGCCAAGTGGAGCATCACCTTGCTCGAGCCGGTGGATCGATCGGCGGCCACGGCGAAAGCCTCGATGGCTTCGTCGATGGTGAAGTCGTGGGTGAGGATCGGTTCGACGTTCAGCCCATCAGATAGGAGCTGGACGGCCTCGGTCATCTCGTCGACAAAACGGAACGAGCCTCCCCAGAGGATTTCCCGGGTCACCAGATCTCCCAGGACGGCCGACACATCAGCTACTGGGAGATTGCCGACCTGAACGACGGCACCCCCACGCGCCGTCGCACGCAGAACGGGACCCAACGCCCCCGGCGCACCGGAAGCCTCGATGACAATCTCGTATTCCCGTGAGAACGGGGCAGAAGTGACATCCACTGTCTCATCGGCACCCACTTGCGTAGCAATCGCCAACGCGGCCGGCGAGACGTCCGCAGCCGTCACTGATGCAGCTCCCAGGTGCTTGGCTGCTGCGACGACAAGCAGACCGATCGGGCCGGACCCGTTGACAAGAATCTCTCGACCCACGACTCCACCCGGCACAAGGTCTGCGGCTCTTCGGACGGCGTGGAGCGCGACAGCAAGGGGTTCAACGACCGCGCCGAGACGCGTGTTGACACCGTCGGGCAGAACAATGAGTTGGTCAGCCCGGAGTACCTTGAGCGAAACGAATCCGCCGTCGGTGTGTGGGTCCAGCGCGGCGGATCCGAAGTAGCGCACCGAGGGGTACAGGTTGGTGCGGCCAGCGAGGCGCTCGGGCATCGCACCGTCACCGACAAGGGTTGGAGGGTAGGCCGCGACGGCCTGGCCCACGAGTGCTTCGTCGACGTCACCACCCACTGCGACGACGCGGCCAGCGAACTCATGCCCAAGCACCATGGGGTGTTTGAGCACCGCGGTGCCCGATATCCCACGTGCGACGTAAGCCAAATCTGACCCGCAGACGCCACCCCATTCGACGGCAAGAAGAACCTCCCCCGGGCCGGGCGTCGGTTCGGGCAGGTCGTCGATCCGAAGATCTCCTACCCCGTGGACGACTACTGCCTTCATCGCTTCCTCCATCTCGTCTGCACGAAAATCGCGGAAGAACGTTCTATGGACGACATCGTATGCAGCTCCCTTCGCCTCGTTGCGCAGTTGCCGGATTCTCAGAAAGATCGCCCGACAACTTGTATGGTCTACTGGTATACAAGCATTGCATGGAAGCAAAAGTCAATAGCAGTAGGATGGACCTTTGCACCAGGCCAAGGAGGGCACCATGACGTTACGGACCGTGAGGGTAGGGCGGCGTGAGGTCTATGAGCACTTGCGGTCTCGCATCATTCGGCTTGAACTACCACCCGGAACGGCAGTCTCTGAAAAAGAGGTCGGTCTCACTCTCGGGGTCTCGAGAACCCCAGTCCGCGAGGCCTTGCTCCTTCTTGCCAGCGAGGGACTCGTCGAGGTCATACCGCAGGTGGGCACCTTCGTCTCACGCGTCGATCCTCGCCGGGTGGCCGAGGCTCAGTTCCTGCGCGAGGCGGTGGAGTTGGCGTCACTACGATCGTTGAAACCTCCATTCGACCCCAAAATCCTCGCAGCGCTGCGGAAGAACCTCGACAACCAGCAACGGACCACCGATGACCTCAGCGCTTTTTTTGAGCTCGACGAAGCGTTCCACAAGGGCCTCATGACCCTCGCTGACCACGGAACCTCCTGGGAGATCGTGGTTGCCGCGAAGGGGCACCTCGACCGGGCACGCCTGCTCGGCTACCAACAGGAGCCATCAACGCGCAGGTTCGTCGACGAACACCTCGCCATCTTTGAGGCCGTGTGCTCCGAGGACTTGGAGGGCGCTGAGGACTTTCTCCGTAGCCATGTGCGCGTCATATTCGAGGACATCCAGTCCGTCCAGCGCACATCCCCGGAGTTGTTCGTCATCGACCCCGACGCACGTCCGGTACGCAAATCCGTCATCGTGTGGGAGGCCGCAGCCGCCAGCCCATGATCTGAATCCGACCCAATCCACTAGAGAGCCAGAGGGACTCCGTGAGCACAATCGAGAAGGCCGAGGTACTTGTCTCCTCGCCGGGGCGGAACTACGTCACGTTACGCATCACCACGTCAGACGGGGTCACAGGTCTGGGCGACGCCACGCTCAACGGACGCGAGTTGGCAGTCGCCTCCTACTTGCGGGACCACGTGGTCCCGCTGCTGATCGGTCGCGACCCGTCGCGCATCGAGGACACCTGGCAGTACCTCTACAGGGGAGGATATTGGCGTCGCGGCCCGGTGACCATGACCGCGATCGCTGCCGTGGATGTCGCGCTGTGGGACATCAAAGGCAAAGTCGCCGGGCTTCCTGTCTACCAATTGTTGGGTGGTCGATCCCGGGATGCGGTGATGGTCTACGGTCACGCCAGCGGTGTCGACGTTGAAGAACTCCTGAACGACATCGCCCGCTTTCAGGATGCTGGCTACCAAGCCATTCGCGCGCAGACGGGTGTGCCCGGCCTCGCCGGCAGCTACGGGGTGCGGAAAGGGTCTGTCTACGAACCCGCAGCCACTTCGCTCCCCGCTGAACAGTCGTGGTCAACGGAGCGGTATCTCAGCTTCGCTCCTGACTACCTTCGCCAGGTGCGCGAGCGCTTCGGGTTCAACTTCCACCTCCTTCATGACATTCACCATCGCCTCACCCCAATCGAGGCAGCTCGCTTTGGCAAGGAAGTCGAAGAAGTTCGTCTGTTCTGGATGGAAGACCCCACGCCAGCAGAAAACCAGGAAAGCTTCCGTCTCATTCGTCAGCACACCACCACACCGATCGCTGTTGGAGAGGTTCTCAACAGCATCTGGGATGTCCAGCAGCTCATCACGGAGCAACTCATCGACTACGTACGTACTTCAGTGTCGCACTCCGGAGGCATCACCCACCTGCGTCGCATCCTCGATCTGGCGGCGCTCTACCAGGTCCGCAGTGGCTCCCACGGTCCCACCGACCTCTCACCGGTTTCGCTCTCCGCAGCGACGAACATTGACGTTTCCATCCCCAACTTTGGAATACAGGAGTACATGGCATTTGCCCCAGAGACCCTGAATGTATTTCAGGGCGGGCCCACCTTCCGGGATGGGGCGCTGTACGTATCCGAGGAACCCGGCCTCGGCGTTTTCTACGACGACAGAGCCGCCGCACGCTACCCCTATGATCCCAAGTATCTGCCGGTGGCTCGTCGCTTGGACGGGTCTGTGCACGACTGGTGATGATTGCTTGTCATAACCCGACAACTTTCTATGCGTCTGGTTGTGCAATTGCGACCGACGCCACTCCGGCGCCGCGCATCAGCTTCCACACCTTCAACAGGGGGGATACCGTAGGCCCATGGCCACAGCTATGATCACCGGCGGCACTTCCGGCATTGGACTCGCGTTCGCCCAAGAACTGGCCGGACGCGGTACAGATCTGGTGCTGGTTGCGCGCGACGCACAGCGGCTCGGCGAGATCTCCGAAATGCTGAAGTCCACCCACGGCGTCACCGTCGAGACCTTCCCTGCAGATCTCTCCGATCGTGCCGGGATGGACAGCGTCGCCAAGCGGATCGAGTCTGAAGACTCCCCCATAGACATGCTGATCAACAACGCCGGCTTCGGACTGCACTCCACAGTCCTCGATCCGGCCGACATCGACACTCACGCCAAGGCCCTCGACGTCATGTGCCTCGCGCTCCTGGTGCTGGGCGGCGCCGCTGGCCGCGTCATGCGCGAGCGTGGTCGCGGACAGATCATCAACGTCGCATCCTCCTCCTCCACCATCTTCACGGGAAACTACTCGGCAGTGAAGGCATGGGCGCGCACGTACTCCATGAGCCTCGCCCTCGAACTCCGGGGCAGCGGCGTGACCGTCACGGCTCTGCTACCCGGCTGGGTCCGGACCGAGTTCCATGAGCGCGCCGGAATCACGGCCACGAACCTCCCCGATGTTGTGTGGATCGATCCCGACGTCCTGGTCCGCGAGTGCCTCGCTGATGTGGACAAGGGCAAGCTGGAGTCTGTCCCCACGCTCAAGTGGAAAGCCGCCATGCTTCTCGCCGACCACGGCCCCAAGTGGTTCGTGCGCTGGTTCTCCATCAAGCTCACCAACAGTCGCAAGAAGCGCTGAGGCCCCCGCACCGTGGCCAGAGACAAGGGTCTGAACAAGGACGAGCGGGAACGATACTCGTCCAGGGTCGGGGCGACGACACGCCAGGCAGCGCAGATGCTTCTGTTGAAGCCCTACCTGTGGCGGTTGTTGCGCGTGCACGTTCACGGTGCCGCCAATGTGGAGGCTCTCGAAGGGCCGTTCGTCGTATTTTCCAACCACTCGTCCCACCTCGACGCCCCATTGGTTCTGGGTGCACTCCCACACCGGTTGTCCCGCTACGTCGCAACAGGTGCAGCCGCCGACACGTTCTACGACAAGTGGTGGAAGACGGGCCCGATGTCGCTGTTCTTCAACAGCTTCCCCGTTGACCGGGGCAAGGAAAGAGGCGATTCGAAGGCGCCCGGACGAACCCAGAAGCGGGGCATGTCCGCCGCGCTGCTCGCTGACGGCATCCCCCTCCTCATCTTCCCCGAGGGCACACGTTCACGGACCGGCGCGATGGCGCCGTTCAAGCCGGGGGTTGCCGCGTTGTGCATCTCCCGAGATGCTCCGGCGCTGCCCGTGGCACTGGTCGGCGCCTACTCCGCCTGGCCGTCGCAACAGAAACACCTGCCCCGGGGGCGCCCCCAGGTGCATGTGGTCATCGGACGCCCGATGCATCCACTGCCCGGGGAGATCGCCCACGAATTCAGTGAGCGGATGCGCCGACAGGTGCTGGAACTGCACGATTCGACGGCCCGCGCCTACGGGGCGAAAACCCTGGCCGAGTACGCCCGCGTTGTGGCAATCGAAAAGTCAACGAAAGACGAGATCACCGCGCTGGCAGAGGATGCCAGGCAACGTGCGAACAAGCAGGAGGATCGATGATCGACGGTGTGAAGCAGCAGAAGTGGTGGGGCTGGGGCGAGGAAGGCAAGGCCTACAGCCATCACGACAAGCCCAAGTTCGCGCCGTTCGTGAAGAAGATCGTCGGGGTGGACATCAACCACTCCAAGACCTCCGTGCCTCCCTTCTCGTCGCTGGACGTGCCCGCCACACAACTCACTGACGAACTGCGCGCCACGCTGGAGCGCATCGTCGGTGCTGAGTACGCACAGACTGATGATGAGACCCGCGTCGTCCACGCCTTCGGCAAGGGTGTTCGTGACCTCGTGCGCGTCCGTCGCGGCGAACTCGGCCGCGTTCCTGACGTCGTGGTGTACCCCGCGGATGAGGACCAGGTTGTCGCCCTGGTCAACGCCGCCGTCGAGCATGACTTCGTGCTAATCCCCTTTGGCGGTGGTTCCAACATCGTCGCCGCCACTGAAGCGGTGCCCGGCGAGAGCCGCAACGTGGTCATCGTGAACCTGGGCCGCATGAGGAGTCTCGTCGAGATCGACGAAACCTCCGGTATCGCCCGCATCCAGGCCGGAGCGTTCGGCCCGGACATGGAGGAGCAACTCCGTGCACGCGGATGGACGATGGGTCATCAGCCGGACTCGTTCGTGTGGTCGACGCTCGGTGGCTGGATCGCCAGCCGCAGCTCCGGCATGCAGTCCGACAAGTACGGCGACATCTCCGACATCGTCCGCGGCCTGCGCATGGTGATGCCCGGCCAGACGCTGGTGCTACGCCCGCTGCCGTCCACGTCCTCGGGTCCCAGCGTCCGCGAAATGGTGCTCGGCTCGGAGGGTCGCCTCGGCGTCATCACCGAGGCATGGGTGCAGGTGCACCGCATCCCAGAGGAGCGCGAACTACAAGCGTACTTCTTCGCCAGCTACGCAGACGGACTGAAGGCCTGCGAACAGATTGCCGCCTCCGATGCCAATGTGATGCTGGCGCGTATCTCCGATCCGCTGGAGACGCAGTACATCATGGCCAACGGCAAGAAGTCGGGCCGCATGGGCAAGCTGGCCAGCAAGACCATTCAGACGATGATGGTGCGCAAGGGCTGGGATCTGGAAAAGATCTGCATGTCCTTCGTGGGGTTTGAGGGCAGCGCCAACCATGTGCGCTACCACAAGGGGCTCGTTACCAAAATCATCAAGGCCAACAACGGCATGGGTGTGGGCAAGGGCCCGGGCGCGCTGTACGACCAGAAGAAGTACGACACCCCCTACATCCGCGACTTCATGCTGGACCATGGCCTCGTCGCCGACGTCTCCGAAACTGCGACGCCGTGGGCCTACACCGAGCAGATCCACACGAACACCGTCGCCGCCGCCCACAAAGCACTCGAGGAGCGGGGAGTTCGAGGCGTCGTGTTCTGCCACCTGAGCCACTCGTACCATTCGGGCGCGTGCCAGTACTTCACGTTCGCCATCGCGGATGACTCCGAGGAGAACCTGGTCACCTACGACCACGTGAAGCGGGCCATCCAGCAGTCGTTCATGGACAACCACGGCACCGTCTCCCACCACCACGGTGTGGGCGAGGAAC
The DNA here is from genome assembly GCA_965364045.1 of uncultured Tessaracoccus sp. GTDB lineage: Bacteria > Actinomycetota > Actinomycetes > Propionibacteriales > Propionibacteriaceae > Arachnia. The sequence goes on from CBDTVQ010000001.1 coordinate 35,040, forward strand.
ACAGCCCATGGCTGGACCAGGACATCTCACCAGCCGGCGTCCACATGCAGCGCAAACTCTTCGAAGGAATCGATCCGGGCAGCAACTTCAACCCCGGCAAGATCATCCACGACGGCAAGCCGGGCAT
>CBDTVQ010000002.1:0-29201 GCA_965364045.1 uncultured Tessaracoccus sp.
TTCCGTCACGATCACTCCTCTTCGTGCCCTCTTCGCGACGGTCACTGTCAGCGAACGGGGGGATACTTCATTGGCAGTCAGGGCTTCGTGGCCCTGACACTAATGGCTACGGTCCCGCGCGGAGGAGAAATGATCGAACAAATGACCGACGGCCTTTCGCGGACCGGATGGCAGATCCTGCACTCAGGGCAGTGGCCGTAGATACTCAATCAGCGTCACGTCCAGGTCGAACGTCCGGATCGACTCAAGGCGCCATGCCTGCGGGGCGAAGGCACCGTCAAAGAGTGGGCGGCCATCTCCGATGGTGACCGGATGAGTTCAAGTACCAAAGGCCTCGTGGTACGGGGTGGGGAAGGCGTCGCCCCATTCGGCAGCGAGGGAAGTACCACAGGCCGGGCTGAATGGGAAGAAGTCGAAGGTTCCATCCGGCGCGGCAATCCGGCCGTCCAACGTGGTCGCGATGAAGTAGGTGAGCATACGCATGACCGACTCCCGTTCATTGGACATCACACCACTATAAATGTAATGAATATCTACGGATGTGTTCCAGGAACGCTTGGGCTGCGGGCAGGAGCCTGCGCTGCAGTGACCATGCCATGCCAATTTCGAGTGCCGCCGAAGCGTCGGTGATGGTGAGGAACCGCAGTACCGCATCCGCTTCGGTGGCCCCCTCCCGATAACCATGGGGCAACGGCGTGATGGCAACGCCCAGTCCGGCTGCGATGAAGCCGAGCACCGTTGAGAGGTCATCACACTCAAAATCGATGCGCGGGATCAGGCCCGCCTCGGCGCACATGTTGTCAGTGACGCCTCGCATGGATGAGCCGGTGCGAAAGGCGACGAATCCGACTTTTGCAAGGTCGGCAAGGGCAATCTCGGGCAGGGAAGCAAGCGGGTGGCTCACAGAAAGAGCGAGATGAAGCGGTGCCCGTGCAACAGCGTGCCAACCGAAGGTGGAAGGGAAGGGTCGCGACGTTGTCAGCTCCAGGTCGATGTCGCCCCGATGGCGGAGTGCGTCCATCGTGTCAGCTTGTTCAGTCACCATCTGGAATCTCACCGACGGGTGCTTCAGTCGAAATCCCGAGACGAGCGAGGGCACCCACCCCGGCCCAAGCCACGGTTCGAAAGCCAGCGTGACCATTCCGGACTCAGGGTCGATGACCTGTTGCACTGCGGCCAGTCCATCGTCGAGCTGGTGAATCATCGCATCAACGTGCCGTTTGAACGCGGCGCCTGCTTCCGTCATCCGAAGCGTGCGACCCGAGCGGCGCAGCAACTGCTCCCCCACCTCATCCTCGAGACGAGCGAGCGCTCTGGAGACTCCCGACTGCGAGGCCCGCGCAAGCTCGCTCACCTCAGTCACTGTCGCGCCGTCAGCCACTTGCTGAAACCACCGCAGAACCTCTGTGTCCATGCGTATGACTTTACGGCATGGATCAGAGCCAATTATGTCATTGGACGCAAGCGGAGATTCACAGAATAATGATGTTCATGAAGAACCTCCGTCCCACCACAGCGCAAGACCAGAAACGTTCGTCCAGCATCATCACCCGCGTTCTTACCCGCCAGCGGGGCGGCGTCGGCACGTCCGACTCCATCGGTTCTTACAAGTCCATTGGCGGCGTGGATGCTGCAACTGAGCACACCATGCTCTCCACGCCTTACAGCCTCACGAGACCCGCCGTCCTGACCTGACACGACCGGAGAACCGGTCGGGTGGGGCGGCACATGCAGCCACCCGGCAGTTGCACACGGTGAAGGCGACATTCCTGCAGCGCAGCAGGTTCATTCACGGGGTGGATGACGCTGATGTCCGAAATTCCCTCCAGCACGAGATATTCCCCAGTTCTCCGACAGCGAACGCATTCGTCGCGCTGCTGCGAGACCACGTAGTTTCTTCAGCAGCCCCGGACTCCCGGTGGCTCCCTACCGTGAGGAAACACGATGAAGGTGTTCCAGTCGCGTACCGCGATTCCGGCCCTGTCCGCCGCGAGCCGTTCGGCCATGGCGATGATGTGCAACACCAACGCCTGCTGTCAGCTCTGACCGGGCCTGTTCACGCCGCGTGATTCCGCGGCACCCATTCTCGTTCCCTCCGGGCCCGGGGCAACGGCTGTCCACCCTCGGACAATCGGCCCCATCCGGAGACTTCCCCCTACCCCCGCGTGCTCAGCGCACCCACCGCATCTGGAGACCACCATGCCCACTCTCTTCCTCGTCGAATTCACCCCCAGCCCGGCGGACGCCGACGGTTCACAACAACTGCTCGCCCGCATTGCCTCCTCCTCCGAGCTTGTCGAGGCCCAGATCACTGCCGATCACACCCGCGTCTTCGCCATCGTGGAGGCCGAGGACGCAGCTGCAGTTGCCCAACAGCTCGGCGACCTCCACCCGGCCTCCGAGCCTGCAGCAGTCCGCCTCGTCGGCGCCGAACTCTCCGACGTCAAGGCCGCCCGTCCGGAGGCCGGCTACCTGGTGGAGTGGGACATTCCCAGCCACATTGACATGGACACATACCTCAGCCGCAAGGCCGAGAAGACACCGTTGTACGCGTCGATCCCGGAAGTCTCGTTCCTGCGCACCTACGTACGTGAAGACATGGGCAAGTGCCTCTGCTTCTACGATGCGCCCGACGCCGACGCCGTCCAGCGGGCCCGCGACATCGTCTCCACCCCCATCAATCGCCTGTACACACTGAAGGATCTGGGATTGTGAGCGCCCCGACCCAAGTCATTGAGGACACGGTGCTGAGGGAGGTGGCCTCATCGGCTGCTGCCGTCGACGCCAACCACCTCCCCGCCAGTGCGGTGCTCGGCCCACTCGCCGAGCGCGGACTGCTGGGCGCAGGGCTGCCCCACAATCTTGAGACGACATCCCCCTCGACCGACGTGCTTTCGACAGCTGAACTCATCGCAAGTATCGCTGAGGAATGCGTGTCCTCCGCCTTCTCCGTCTGGGCCCACCGCATGGTGCTGGACTACGTTGCCCGAGGGCACCGCTCACCCCGGACCACCCTGTTGTTGAACGACCTCGCCGCTGCTCGACGTGTGGGCGCGACTGCGATGGCGGCTGGCCTCAAGTCGCTGGCCGGGATCGGCGAGGTGGACATTCTCGCCACCCGCACCAGCGTCGGCTGGTCGTTGACCGGTCCGGTGGCGTGGGCATCGAATCTCGTGCCGGGCAGCGTCTTCGTGGCGCCGGCCCGCACCCATGACGGCCAGACGTTGGTGGTGTGGGTGGATACCGAGGCCCCGGGCGTCACGGTCCGCCCCGTCAACGGTCTGCTGGCGCTGGACTCGACGGCGTCGGGCAGCATGCGGCTGGAAGACGTTGCCGTCGACGACGACCAGGTGCTCTCCAGCGACCTCGCCGGCTTCGCCCGTGACTTCCGTCCCACCTTTCTGGTACTACAGAGCGCCTTCTGCGTCGGTCTCATCCGTCGTTCGCTCGCGGAAGCGACAACGTCTCTGCTCCGGGGTGACAATCCCGCCCTCTCCCCGGATGTGCAGCAGCTCGCCGAGGATGCCAGACACCTTGTGGACACGTGGCAGCGGCTCGCCGCAGACGTCACAACCGGCAGCGTGCGGGAACATCTGCAGCTCCGGCTCGACGCCGCCCAGCTCGCCGGTCGGGCCACACGCCTGGAAGCCACGCTCGCCGGTGGCCGGGGGTACCTGCGCGCCAGCGGTACCTCGCGGCGGTTCCGCGAGGCCGCTTTTCTCCCTGTCCAGTCACCTTCGGAAGGGCATCTGCGATGGGAACTCGCCACATTGTCCACCTGAGATCCGTCACCGCCGGCTACCACCACGGAAAACCTGTCCTGCGCGACGTAGATCTGGACGTGCCGTTCGGCCGACAACTCGCCATTCTGGGCCCCTCGGGTGCGGGCAAGTCCACACTTGTGAGGATTCTGACGGGGGAACTGCATCCCACCTCAGGGACCGTCATACATGACGATGGCCGCCCCCGGACATCTGTGGTGAACCAGCAGGCCTGGCTGTACCCGTGGCTCACGGTGCGGGAAAACATTGGGCTGGGCCTCCGATTCGGGGCCAACACACAGGCCAGAGCGGGGAACATCGACGAGATCGTGGACCTCCTCGGTCTTTCATCCGTGATCACGTCCTATCCCGACGAGCTCTCCGGGGGACAGGCACAGCGCACCTCGCTGGCCCGCGCGTTGGCGGTGCAGCCGGACTGGCTCCTGCTGGATGAACCGTTCAGTGCGCTCGATCCTGCCACCCGCACAGAGTTGCAGACGTGGCTGCGCACCACCGTCACCGTCGCGGGCCTGACGAGCGCCATCGTCACCCACGACATCGACGAGGCCCTCCTGCTGGCTGATGACATCGTCCTGGTTGACAGCACCGGACACGTGTCGAACCGATGGACCAACGAGGACCCCGCCACGAGCGCCTCGTCGGCACAGCTGCACCCGCTGCGCAGCCGCATCCGCGCGGCCTACGCGCCTCTCGGAACAACATTGGAAACTGGCGACGAAGAGTTCTCCGGGTCTGCGTCCCAGGCGGTGCTCCATGGTTGATCGTTCGCGTCGGGATGTCCTGCAACTGGCAGGGCGTCTCACAGCCGCTGGCGCCATCGGCGGACTCGCCGCTCGCGGGGGCTGGCTGGCCACGGCCTCCACTCGAAACCGCGACGACGAAAATGCCCGGCTGTTGGACAGGGACCTCCGCGTGGGCCACCTCCCCATCACGGATGCCTCCGCCCTACTGGTGGCACATCACAAGGGACTGTGGGCGGACGCCGGACTGCCATCGGCGCCGCCGTCGCTGTTCCGCGGTTGGGATGCCCTCGCGCAGGCGTTCCTGGTGGGGGAGGTCGACGTCGTCCATTTGCTCCTGCCCCTCGCCATCCAGCTCAAACTCGCCGCCCAGGCGCCCGTCACAGTGATCGGCTGGGGACACACCAACGGGTCCGCACTGACCGTCGCACCCCACATTTTGGAGACGGAACAGCTCGCAGGCACCACCGTGGCCATTCCCTCATGGTGGTCCGTTCACTCCGTACTCACGCAGCGGTTGCTGTTGGGCGCAGGGCTGACGCCGGTCGTGCGGCGAAGGCCCAGCAGAGCCGCCCGCACTGTGGAACTCGTGGTGATGCCGCCCGCCGAGATGGTGTCCGCGCTGGCAACCGGCGCAATCGCCGGGTTCGCCGTGGCGGACCCCTTCAACGCGATGGTGGAGGTGAAGCAGATTGGCCGAGTGCACCGCTTCCTGGGCGACCTGTGGCGCGACCATGCGTGCTGCGCCATCGCAGTGCGCACCGATCTCATCGAGGAGCATCCCCGGGCCGTCCAGGCGTTGGCGACGGGCGTGGTGCAGGCCCAACACTGGCTTCACGGAAATCGCTCCGAGGCTGGGGCGCTGCTGCATGACGCCAAGTACCTTCCACAGCCCGTCCCCGCCCTGGACAGGGTCTTCACCAGGGAGGCGGGAGACTATCGGGGCATAGTGGCCAATCCCGGGTGGAACGGGGAACGGCTGGGCTTCGACGCGTTCCCCCACAGCAGCTACACCACCGAGTTGGTCTCCCTCATGCAGGACACGGTCATCGACGGCGACACATCATTTCTGCGGGATCTGGACCCCTCGTCGGTGCACGAGCAACTCGTCGACGATTCCTTCACCCGAGCGGCGCTCGACACGATCGGAGAACCGGTGGAACCCAGGACAGAGGAGCTCTCACCATGACCACCCTCGCTGCAGCCCGTACAGCCCGCACCCCGCAGGCCCGGATCGCGTCTGGACCCGTGCCCGCGTGGACGCTTCCGCTCATCGGTATCGCCCTGGCCGTGACCATTTGGTGGTGGCTCACCGAGGTCGTGTTCGCCACCCGGCCCCTGGTGTCGCAGTTCTCTCCCGCCAGGGCACTGGTGGGTGTCAGTGAACTGGCTGCCAGTGGGACGCTTGTGGATTCGGCTTCCATCAGCGTCTTTCGACTGCTCTGCGGCTTGGGGCTTGCCGCACTTCTTGGCATCACCGGTGGGTTGCTGCTCGGCAGCGTCTCCTGGCTGGACAGTGCCACCAGGCCCGTGCAGCTGTTCCTGAAAATGGTCTCACCCCTGTCGTGGGCCCCGGTGGCCATCATCGCGTTCGGCATCGGGAACCCGCCCGTCGTGGCGCTGGTGACGGCTGCCGCGATGTGGCCGGTCCTCACCGCCACGTCTGAAGGCGTGAGGCGCGTGGAGGCGGGGCACCGAAGCGTCGCCCATGGTCTGGGCGCCAGCAACTGGGAAGTGCTGCGCCACGTCGTGCTGCCGTCAGTCCAGCCGTCGATGCTCTCCGGGCTTCGCTCCGCCATCGGTTTGGGATGGGTGGTTCTGGTGCCCGCGGAGATGCTGGGTGTCACCTCGGGCCTCGGATATCAGATCCTGAACGCCAAGGACCAGTTGGCCTACCACCAGATCACGGCGCTGATCCTGGTGATCGGGTCCATCGGTTTCGTGCTCGACGCTCTGGCCCGCTGGGCGTTGGCGTCCCGACGTGATCGGCGAAACGGGGGCTCAGCGATCTCGACTGTCGTGGACTGAGCCCTCGCGGCCAACCGTTCCTTGCGCTGTATGTCACGCGACACAAAGAGGCACCAGAGGTAGTGCTCACGGAAGAAATCCAACGCTTCAGCCAGTGGGGATCACTGGCTGGGAGAGATTCCTATTCCGCCCCTCGCAGCCGGCGAAGAGCGCGTACGGCGATATCGGGGTCCGTTGTGGTCCAGAAGTCAGGCAGTGATTTGGCCAGGAATCCACCGTAGCGCTTCGTGACGAGCCGAGGGTCCAGGATCGCGACGACTCCCCTGTCCTCACTCCGACGAATGAGACGCCCCGTGCCCTGTGCCAGCAGCAGCGCGGCCTGCGTCGCCGCGACGGTCATGAAGCCATTGCCGCCACCGTCGTCCACCGCCTTCTTCCTCGCCTGCATCAGCGGATCATCCGGGCGCGGGAACGGGATCTTGTCGATGATGACGAGCTGACATGTGTCCCCCGGCACGTCCACGCCCTGCCAGAGCGACATGGTTCCGAACAGGCTGGTGTCGGGCTCGGCGATGAATGTTCGCTGCAGTTCGGAAAGTTGCGCATCGCCCTGGCACAGGATGGTCATCTGCGGGAGCTCTCGTCGGCAGTGGGCTGCGGCCTGCTCGGCATTGCGCCGCGACGCGAAGAGCCCCAGCGTGCGCCCTTCACTGGCCCACACCAGTTGTGCGATCTCCGCCAGGACCTCTTCCGGCAGGCCATCGCGGCGCGGCTCCGGCAAGGACTTCGTGGCGTAGAGGATCCCTTGCGCGCGGTAGTCGAAGGGTGTCCCCACGTCGAGCGCGCGCCAGAGCAGATCGTCCCCTTCAGGAGCCGTGCTGCCGTCGTCGACCCGATCTGACTTGTTCAGTCCAACACTGGTGGCGAAGGCGTCGAAGTTTCCGCCGAGGTTCAGGGTTGCTGACGTACAGATGATGGTCTTCTCGCCGAACACCTCACTGCGCAGCAGCCCGGCGACGTTCAGGGGCGCCACATACGCGGTACGGCCGCGGATCTCCGACTCACTGACCCACACCACATCGGCATCAGCCAGGGTCGCGATGCGACCGGCCACGTCAAAGATTTCCTTCACCGCAGCGCTGGCCTGGGTGCGTTCATTGTCATTGTGCTGGCCACCCAGCGCGCTGACGGCTCGGCGGGCAAGGTCCCTGATCTGGGCTGCCGCATAGACCAGTGGCGCCGATGCGGCAGTGATACGGACGAGCTCGGATTCCTCCAGCGCCGAACGGAACGTGTCGGCGGACTCCAGGAAATCGACGCCGAGGTCGTCATCGAGCCAGGTCAGTGCCCGCTTCGCTGCACGCTCCACGATGGCGGGTGTCAGCTCGTTCGTGGCCGCCGTCGTCATCCGCGACGTCAGCTCGTGCGCTTCGTCAATCACGACGGCGGAATGCTCGGGCAGCGCGGTGCCGCCATGCATGGCATTGATGGCCAGGAGTGCGTGGTTGGTGACCACAACCTGGGCATCGCGTGCGCGCTCCCTCGAAGCCTCCACGAGGCACTCGGCACCGAAGGGGCAGGCGCTGACACCCAGGCACTCACGGCTGGGGATGGAGACCTGCGACCAGCCGGCGGCAGTGTGCGTCGGGGCATCATCGCGGTCTGCGAGTCCCTTGCTGGCAACCTGTTCCTCCACCCAGTCACGCAGGGCAATCACTTCAACGCCGAGCTTGCTGACCGAATCAAGATCACTGGCAGCAGATGCCAGTTCTTCTGCTCCCACGAGCGCGCCCTGATCAGCGACGGTGCCGGAGCGTGAGCGATAGAGGCAGGCATAGTTGGTGCGTCCCTTGAGGACTGCGGCCTTGGGACGCCTGCCGGCGACGGATTCCACCGCATCCAGCGCGGCGGGGATGTCCTTGTGGCCCAACTGTGCCTGCAATGCCAGCGTGGCCGTGGCAATGATGATGCGCTCGGAGGGGTCATCGGCCACCCGTGCGAGCACCGGTGCGAGATAGCCCAAGGACTTTCCCGTGCCCGTTCCCGCCTGCACCAAGAGATGCACCCCGGATTCAAGACTCTCGGAGATGGCGCTCACCATGGCCTTCTGGCCGGGACGCTCTCCCCCGTGGATGCCGTCGATCGCGGCCTGCAGGATGGCCAGGCCGGTGCCCTCAGTCACGGGTGAACTCGGCCAGTTCGTCAGCCAGCCCGGGACGAACCTGGGCCTGCACTGCCGTTCCCTCCCCCGTGTGCTCCAGGGACGAGATGCGCCCAGAACGATGGATACGGTCCATGAGGTCACCGCGCTCGTAGGGAACCAGAACATCAACCGTGACCTCGGGGTTCGGCAGGCGCTCCTCGAGGATGACCCCCAACTCATCCAGACCGGCGCCGGTGCGGGCAGAAACCGAAATGCAATCGGCATGGTTCGCCCGCAGAGCCATCACCATGGTGGGGTCCGCGATGTCGATCTTGTTGAGCACCAGCAGCTCCGGCACACCGGCTGCGCCGATGTCACTTAGTACTTGGCGCACGGCGCCGATCTGGCCCTCGGGATTGGGATCGGAGGCATCGACGACGTGGATAAGCAGGTCTGCCTGGGCGGACTCCTCCAGGGTTGACCGGAAGGCCTCCACCAGGTCATGTGGCAGGTGACGGACAAAACCCACGGTGTCAGTGAGCGTGAACTGGCGGCCGTTGATGGTCTCCATGCGCCGGGTGGTGGGATCCAGCGTGGCGAACAATGCGTCCTCCACCAGCACGCCCGCGCCTGTCAGCCTGTTGAGCAGGGAGGACTTGCCAGCATTGGTGTACCCGACGATGGCCACTGACGGGATCTGGTTGCGACGTCGCTCTGCGCGCTTGTGTTCACGCGTGGCATCCATCTCGCGCATCTTCCGGCTGAGCTGGGCGATGCGTCGGCCGATGCGGCGGCGGTCCGTCTCGATCTTGGTCTCACCCGGTCCACGCCCACCGATTCCAGCTCCGCCTGCAACACGGCCACCGGCCTGGCGCGACAAGCTGTCACCCCAGCCACGAAGCCGCTGCTTCAGGTACTGCAGTTGCGCCATTTCCACCTGCGCCTTGCCCTCATAGCTCTTGGCGTGGGAGGCGAAGATATCGAGAATCAGGGCGGTACGGTCCACCACCTTGACCTTGAGACGGTCCTCGAGGTTGCGGAGCTGGGCAGCCTGCAACTCACCGTCGCAGATGACCGTGTCGGCGCCTGTGGCCTGCACCACTTCACGGATCTCATCCACCTTGCCGCTGCCCACATAGGTGGCAGGGTCGGGGGTGCTGCGTCGCTGCACGAGAGTGTCCAGCACCTCTGAGCCGGCGGTTTCGGCCAGCAGCTTCAACTCGGCCATGGCGTTGTCAGCATCTGCCTGGGTGCCGGAGGTCCAGACGCTGACCAGCACGACCCGCTCGAGCCGGAGCTGCCGGTACTCAACCTCTGTGACATCCTCGAGCTCGGTGCGCAGGCCGTCCACGCGGCGCCGGGAGTGGCGCTCGGCCAACTCTTCCTGGTCACCGTCGAAGTCGACAACCTCGTCGTCGGAGTCCTCGGGGCCATGTGTGCGTTCAGTCATCGTGGTCCCATTGTTCCAGCAGTGGCAAACGGTGGTGAATCTGATGCAGCTCCGAGCTCACCACAGGAACTCGCCACTGGCCACGATGACCGCTGGTCCCGTGAGCCAGACCTCATCCCCGATGAATTCCACGCGCAGATCGCCTCCAGGAACATGAACATCGACGATGCCGTCAAAGCCCGTCGCGGCGCGGTGGGCTGCTGCAGCGGCGACAACGCCGGTGCCACAGCTCATCGTTTCGCCGCTGCCGCGCTCAAACACGCGCATGTCCAGCTGTCCGGGCGCGCGCCCGGTCACGAACTCCACGTTCACCCCCTGGGGGAACGCATCTGCCGGTTCCCATCGCGGCGCGATGTTCAGATCAAGAGAACTCCGTGCGTCGTCATCCAGGAAGACAACGGCGTGCGGATTTCCCACATCAACCGCCGTCCCGGGCCAGCGCTGGTCTCCGTGCACAATCTCCACATTCGGATGGCCCCCCGCGGCCGCGACACCGACGACAACCTTTCCCATGCTCACCGAGACCAGTCCGCCCGGCACCACCCGCACGTGGCGGAGCCCGGCTCGAGTTGCAACTGTGAAGTCACCGGGCGCCACCCAGTCCTGTTCCAGAAGGTGCAGTGCGAAGACGCGCAGCCCGTTGCCACACATCTCGGCGAGGGAGCCGTCCGCGTTGCGGTAGTCCATGAACCACAGATCGGGATCGCCGTCCCATTCCTTGACGTGAGCGGCCTTCACCACCCGCAGCACGCCGTCGCCACCGATGCCGGCCCGCCTGTCGCACATGGCGGCGACAATCTCGGGAGTCAGATCCTGCATCCCGTGCTGATCGTCAACGATGACAAAATCGTTGAGGGTCCCGTGCCCCTTCTGATAGGCGTAGCGCCTCATCACTGCCTCCCCGAGCTGCTGGAAGTCCATCCTATCGAGGCGATGATCCGCTCCACATTGTCCGCGGCGCCTGCATCGAGCCACGTGATCCGAGGATCGCGGCGGTACCAGCCGAGCTGTTTGCGAAAGAACCGACGTGTTGCCCGCTTCGTCTGCTCCTTCGCCTCGTCCTCGGTGCATTCGCCGTCGAGGAAATCCACCACCTGCCGGTAGCCGATGGCACGGATCGCGGTGACACCGTCGCGCAGTCCCGCCGCGAGCAGTTGCTGCACCTCCTCCACCAAACCCTCCTGCCACATGGCCTCGACACGCTCATTGATGCGCGTATCGAGCACCGCCCGGTCCTGATCCAGGCCGAACTGGTGCACGTTCAGAAGCTCGTAGGTCCACTCCGGCAAGTCCGGCGCATGCCCACCCGTGAGTTCCATGACCTCGAAGGCACGCACGGTGCGCCGCCCGTTGGCGGGTTCAATCTTCGCCGCCGATGCAGGCGCCAGCTGAGTCAGGCGTGCGTGCAGCGCGAGGGCTCCGACACGTTCCAGCTCGGCCTCCCATTGAGCCCTGACCACCGCGTCGGAGCCCGGGAACTCAAAGTGGTCCACGATGGCGCGGGTGTACAGGGCTGATCCACCCACCACGATCGGAAGGGCACCCCGGGCTTGAATGTTGGCGATGCTGGAGCGCGCGAGCGTCTGGAAGTCCGCCACCGACGCCTTCTGCGTGACATCCAGGATGTCGATGAGGTGATGGGCGATGCCGCCCCGTTCGGCGGCGCTCGGTTTGGCCGTGCCGATGTTCATTCCCCTGTAGACAAGCATCGAATCCGCGTTGACGATCTCGGCTCCCACACCGCCGGCCTGCAGTGCCAGAGCAAGCTGCACCGCCAGAGCTGACTTTCCGGTGGCGGTGGCACCAATCAGCACGAGGACAGGCAATGACATGCCCCCATCCTCCCAGCCGCGACAATCCTCGAACACCCACACTCGTGCAATGTCCCAAGGCATACTGGAGTCGTTCGATATACCCAACCTCCAGGAGGCAAAATATGGGTCTACTTGATGGCCTGGGCGATCAGATCGCCAAGCACAAGGACAAGATCGACGACGCCGTTGACAAAGGTGGCGACTTCGTTGATTCCAAGACTGACAACAAGTACGCGGAGCACGTCGACAAGGGTCAAGACTTCCTGCGCGACAAAGTCAGCGATTACGGTGACGGCCAGGACGGCCCCACCGGAACCCGCGAGGCTTGAGTCACCGCGATACCATCATCCGTGAGGGGCTGGGACCATGGTCCCGGCCCTTCATGCATGTCGCCACACCAGAGCGGTGGCGGATTCCCACACACCCCAGGAGATGACAGTGGCCGAGAACAGCACGCACCGCCAGGATGCGGAACGCGACGACGCGGAATCCGTCAGTTCGAAGGCGGAAGAGCAGGAACAGGAAGAGCAGCGCATCCAGACCGAGGCGCGCCTGTCCATGGACCCCACAGATATGGCCGATGCCATCGATCATGAGAAGGATCAGAAGTTCGACGGGGATGATGAGACCCGCTACGGCGATGAGGTGGACAAGGCACTGCCCAACGACGCCCACTGAACCAGTGCGCCGCAGAGTTCGCTCAGCAGCAGCCCTCTGCGGCCGGGGCCAGTGGCGCGGGCACTCCGAGGCCCGGCAGTCCCAGCCCCACGCCCTTCGGTTTGGGCGATTCGGTGGCCTCCTGCCAGGCGTCTCCCCCGCGGGTACGGCGCAGGGAAGTGATGGGCACGTCCGAATTGAGGTGATGGGGTGCGGCGTGAGTGATCGTCACGGTGGCCACGTCCCCGGGACGGGGTCGCTCTGCCGGATCATCACTGACCGTGGCGTGCACCAGACGGTTGTCCCGCGCCCGGCCGCTCATCCTGTTGGTTTCGAAATCTTTGCGTCCCTCACCGAGGGCGAACATGATCTCCACGTCTCGCCCTTCGAGGGTCTTGTTCTCTTCCCATGAAAGATCGTTGACCAGCGTCACCAGCCGCTCGTAGCGCTCCTGAACAACCGCTTTGGGGATCTGGTCCGGCATCTCGGCAGCCGGTGTTCCGGGCCGCTTCGAGTACTGGAAGGTGAAGGCTGCGGAGAAGCGGGCGCGCTCGACGACGTCGAGCGTGGCCTGGAAGTCCTCTTCCGTCTCGCCGGGGAACCCGACGATGATGTCGGTGGTGATGGCAGCCTGCGGCATCGCTTCGCGCACGCGCTCAAGAATCCTGAGGAAGCGCCCACTGCGATAAGACCGGCGCATGGCCTTCAGGATCTTGTCAGAGCCGGACTGCAGTGGCATGTGGAGTTGCGGCATGACGTTGTGGGTGGAGGCCATTGCTTCGATGACGTCATCCGTGAAGTCCTTGGGGTGGGGCGAAGTGAAACGCACCCTCTCCAGGCCGTCGACGTTGCCGCACGCACGCAGCAGTTTGGCGAATGCGGCCCGATCGCCGAACTCGACGCCATAGGCGTTGACGTTCTGCCCCAGCAGAGTGATCTCCTGGACACCCTGGGAGACGAGCATCTCGATCTCGGCGAGGATGTCGCCCGGTCTGCGGTCGGTCTCCTTGCCGCGCAACGCCGGCACAATGCAGAAGGTGCACGTGTTGTTGCAGCCCACGCTCACCGAAACCCAGGCGGAGTACGGAGACTCACGACGGCTCGGAAGATTGCTCGGGAAGGTCTGGAGCGCCTCGACGATCTCAACCTGGGCCTCCTTCTCCACGCGGGCCCTCTCCAGAAGCACTGGGAGGCTTCCAACGTTGTGGGTTCCGAAGACGACGTCCACCCACGGCGCCCGCTTCAGGATGATGTCGCGATCCTTCTGGGCCATGCACCCGCCCACCGCGATCTGCATGCCCGGGTGGTTCTCCTTGACCCGCGCCATGTGCCCAAGGTTGCCGTACAGCCGATTGTCGGCGTTCTCGCGCACCGCACAGGTGTTGAAGACCACCACGTCTGCGTCACCACCCATGGTGGACTCAGTCTGCGGCCCCACCCGGCTGAGCCCGGCTCCCTCGAGGAGGCCGGAGATGCGCTCCGAGTCATGGACATTCATCTGGCAGCCGTAGGTGATGACGTTGTAGGTGCGTGCGCTGGTCATGATGGGCACCACTGTAGGCGTGCCACCTGCCTCAGCTGAAACCCGGCACCCCACTGGGCAACCTGCCAGGCCAGTACGACTAGGGTTGGGCTCCATGACCATGCATCCCACCGGTGAGCAGTACATCATCTCCCACGGACGCTACGCCGCCGTGGTGACAGAGGTGGGAGCCACCCTGCGCAGCCTCACCGTCGATGGCAGGGAGTGGCTGTGGACCTTTGAGGAGAACGAGGCGCCCTCCGGCAGTCAGGGCAGACAGTTGCTTCCGTGGCCCAACAGGATCCGCGATGGGCGCTACACCTTCGAAGGTACGCAGTACCAGTTGCCCATCACCGAGGTCCCCCGCAATGTGGCCCTGCACGGCCTGGACGAGGACTCAGCATGGGAACTCGTGTACCAGGGCGACAGGAAGGTTGTGCAACGGCACACGTTCCGCCCGCAGGCCGGGTGGCCTGGAACACTGACCGTGACACTCCACCACGACATCACCGATGAAGGGCTGATGGTCGTCGCCCATGTGGACAACGATGGTGGCACCGCTGCTCCCTACGGTTACGGCGTGCACCCATACTTCGCATTCGATGACGTGGATGAGATCTCGCTGGAGCTGCCGTTCGCGTCCGAGTTGAGAGTGGACGAGGACCGCCTGCTTCCTCTCGAGGTGGCGCCCGTCTCCGCGGAGAAGGACTTCCGTGCCCGACGCAAGGTCGGTGCGACGGCACTCGACACGGCGTTCACGGATCCTGCAACAGCCCATTGGACGGCGCGGTTGGTCGGCCCCCACCACACCGTCGAGGTGTGGGGCAACGAAACAATGCCGTGGGTGCAGCTCTACACGAGACCGGAACGCGACGCCCTCGCCGTGGAGCCCATGACTTGCGGCCCCGACGCCTTCAACGAGGGGCCGACACACGAAGGCCTCATTGTGCTGGCCCCCGGTGGGATGCACGTCGCCACGTGGGGCGTGCGAGCCGGCTGATCAGCCCGAACAGTCAGTGAGCGGTCTCGGTGGCGCGGCTCTCCCGCACCACGGTGACCTTGATCTGCCCGGGATAGCTCAGGTTCTTCTCGATGTCACGGGCAATCTCCCGTGCGAGCAACTGAGCACCGCCGTCGTCAATCATGTCCGGGGTCACCATGACGCGCAGCTCACGTCCGGCCTGCATGGCGTAAACACGGTCAACTCCCTCATGGTCTGCGGCGAGTGCTTCCAGATGCTCCATGCGTTCCACATAGGCCTCAAGCGATTCCCGCCGCGCACCCGGGCGTGAACCCGAGATCGCGTCGGCAGCCTGGGTGAGGATGGCCTCCACAGTCTGGGGCTCCACCTCATTGTGATGGGCCTCGACGGCGTGCACGACGTCCTCATGCTCACCGTGTCGGCGCAACAACTCCGCCCCCACGATGGCATGCGGGCCCTCCACTTCATGCGTGAGTGCCTTGCCAATGTCGTGCAGGAACGCAGCGCGCTTGCAGATGGCCACGTCCAGGCCCAGTTCGGCTGCCATCACCCCTGCCAGGTGCGCACACTCCACGAGGTGGCGCAGCACGTTCTGGCCATAGGAGGTCCGGAACGCCAACGCACCGAGGATGGGAATGAGATCCTCATGCAAATCGACGATTCCCACTTCAGCCATGGCGTCCTCGGCCTCTCGCTGAATACGTTCGGCGATGCTGCGCTGGCTGCGCTCGTAGACCTCCTCGATGCGGGCGGGGTGAATGCGTCCATCCGCAACGAGATCCACCAGTGTCAACCGGGCCGTTTCTCTGCGCACGGGATCGAAGCAGGACAACAACACGGATTCCGGGGTGTCATCGATCAGTACGTTGACCCCGGTGATCTGTTCGAAGGCACGGATGTTTCGCCCCTCGCGCCCGATGATGCGCCCCTTCATGTCATCGCTGGGCAAATTGATGGTGGAGACCACGGACTCGCTGGTCTGCTCCGAGGCACATCGTTGAATGGCTGTGACCACGATCTTCCGGGCGATCTTTTCAGCGTCGCGTTTGGCGGCTGATTCGATGTCGCGACTCAGAGCCGTGGCAGTCAATCGTGACTGTCGCTCGGCCTCCGCCATGACTTCGGCAAGTGCGGCCTGCCGACTGAGACCTGCAACCCGCTCGCGCTCGGTGTCCACCGCGTCGCGTTCAGCTTCGAGCTCTTGTCGCTCATTCTTCAACTGTGCTCTGATGACGTCGTGGCGCGCTGCCCTGGCTGAAAGCCCCTCTGCTTCCGTCGCCACACGATCTTCTCGTTCGTTGAGCCGAGCTTCCGTTCGTTCCTGCGCGTGTCGCATCTCGCGCAGTTCTGCCCGCTGTGCGGACATGGACGCTTCCGTCTCCTCGCGGCGACGGTCAGCGTCCGCAATGGATTCCTCAATGCGTTCCTGTGACTGCGCCAGAACCCTTTCGGAATCGGCCCTCACGCCCTGCGCGGTTTCTTCCGCCCGGGTGCGCGCGGCATCCGAATCGAGGCGACTGCGCCGCTCGAGGTTGGAGCGCTCAGATCCGAAAGCCGTCACCGCACGGCGATGAAGCAGCACGATAACGACGACCACGACAGCAAGCACCGCTGCTGCTGTCCAACCGAGAAATTCCATGGCACCTCCTCTGACGTGTTCAGGGTTCGACGACGCCCGGGGACACCACGCCAGCGACTCGACCCATACAGCGGCCGAGCCTCGTGACGACGGGTATCCCGCCGCCACATATGCACTTGTCAGGCAGTAATCCGATGCCTTGGACCTTGATGGGTCAAAGGACTCGGGAGAGTTGTCCATTGAGCCCCACAACAGTGGGAAGTGGTGTCATACCGGTTCGAAAACCTGTTCCTGAGACTAGGACCGCCCTGTGGAAAACACAAGCCCACGTGGTCCATCAACCCCGTGGGGCTCACTCGTCCCACGAGTCGTGGCGGGGCCCCAGAGCATCGGCGACCACACGACGCACCACGTCTGGCCCGAACCCCCGTCGAGCCAGCGCCCCGTACAGGCGACGTTTGGACACCGCATTATCCAGCCCCTTCATGGAGCGGACCTTCTTGGCAGCAAAGGTGGTGGCGGCGTTCAGCTCATCCTCGGGATCAACCTGGGACAAGGCCCCGGCCGCCACGTCGTCCGAAACGCCCTTTTCCCGCAATTCCTGCCGGATTCTCGCCCCACCACGCCTGGCCACCTTCGTCCGGGTGTTCACGAGTGCCACGGCAAAGGCTTCATCATCCACGAGCCCCACGGAGGTAAGGCGTGTCAGCAAATCCTCAGCGACGTCCTCGGGAACATCCTTGCGCGCCATGGCCCTGCGAAGTTCTGCTGCGGAACGAGCTCTGGCTTCCAGAAGATTGAGTGCAATGCGCCGGGCGAACTCGAGCTGTTCGTCCCGGCTCATCACGCCGTCATGCTCAGAAATCGACCTCACCGGTCTCGGGATCGACACCCTCGGGCACATCTGCCTTGTCGACGCCGAGATGCAGACGGATGCGCTTCTCGATCTCGTTCGCCGTGTCCGGGTTCTTCTTGAGGTAATTACGGGCATTCTCCTTGCCCTGACCGAGCTGATCTGACCCATAGGTGAACCAGGCGCCGGCCTTCCGAACGATGCCTGCCTCCACGCCCATGTCGATGAGACTGCCTTCGCGGGAGATGCCCTCGCCATAGATGATGTCGAACTCTGCCTGCTTGAAGGGAGGCGCAACCTTGTTCTTGACAACCTTCACACGCGTGCGGTTGCCCACCATCTCTGTACCGTCCTTCAGCGTCTCGATGCGACGGACATCCAACCGGATCGAGGAGTAGAACTTGAGGGCGCGTCCACCGGTGGTGGTCTCGGGTGAGCCGAACATCACGCCGATCTTCTCGCGCAACTGGTTGATGAAGATCATCGTGGTGTTCGAGTTCTTAAGGGCACCTGTCATCTTTCGCAGTGCCTGGCTCATCAGACGGGCCTGGAGGCCGACGTGTGAATCACCCATCTCGCCCTCGATCTCGGCGCGTGGCGTCAGGGCTGCCACCGAGTCGATGACCACCAGGGCGAGAGCACCCGAACGCACCAGCGTGTCTGCAATCTCCAGAGCCTGTTCACCGTTGTCCGGCTGCGAGACCAACAACTCATCGGTGTCCACACCGAGGCGCTGTGCGTAGGCGGGATCCAACGCGTGCTCGGCATCGATGAAAGCACAGATACCGCCCCCGGCCTGAGCGTTTGCGATGGCATGGAGAGCAACGGTGGTTTTTCCGCTGGATTCCGGACCATAGATCTCCACAACGCGGCCTCGCGGCAGTCCCCCGATACCGAGTGCAACATCCAGTGCCACCGAACCGGTGGGGATGACGTCGATGGGCAGACGGGTGTCCTCACCCAACCGCATCACCGAACCCTTGCCATGCACCTTCTCGATTTGGGAGAGCGCTGCCTCCAGTGCCTTCGAACGATCAGCTACGGCCATGGTGGCCCCTTCCTGTGTGGCCGCTCTTGGGCGGCCAATGCTTGATGTTGTTTTCTACTGTAGGAACCGGGACTGACAATTCCCCAGATCCGCTGCAGGCGTGTGGAGAAGAACACCAAACAGTCCCTGCACAATGACAACATTACGCGAACACATGTTCGATTGCGCTTCGACACGCCTCAGTGCATCGTCTGAGGCAACTCAAGTTGGCGCCACACGGCCCGCCAGATGGTCTTGCAGGGTGTTGCGGCCTTCAGTGCCTCGGTGACGGTCAAGCCTGAAAGGTCTGCGAGAACCACCTGATCAGCCCACACCCGGCTGTATCCCTCCGGCAAGACTTCGCCCAACCTGGACCACAACTCGGCTTCGCGCACAGTGACAGGGTAGCTGGCCGCAATGGACCCGCCGGACCACAAGAAGACCCAACACCCCTAGACTGATCGAGAAGTTGTGCACTGTCTGCGCAATCACCCGCACCAAAGGGGTCACCTTTTGAACGCCGCCGCAACACCCTCGCACAAGCGCTCGGATCGCATGGTCGCACTTCTGGCGCTGCTCAATTCGCAGGGCCAACTACCCCTGTCCTATCTGGCCACACAGCTCTGCGCGTCCGAGGCCACGATCCGACGTGACGTTGCCGTGCTCGCCTCGCAAGGCTTGCTGGATCGCACGCACGGCGGGGCCCGGCCTGCCAAAGGCACCCACGAACTGCCCGAGAGGTTGCGAGGAAGCCGCAATCAGGGGGCGAAGTATCGCATCGCCGCGGCGGCGGCCAACATGATCCCCGAAGGGAAGCACTCGATCGGACTCACCGGCGGAACAACGGCGGCTGGAGTTCTGCGCGCCCTGGCGCACCGTGACGATCTCACAATCATCACGAACTCATTGAGTATCGGAATGGAAGCGGCGGAACAAGGTCAGGCCAGGGTGCTCATCGCCGGCGGCGTACTGCGGCCCAATTCCCTGGAACTGGTGGGATCGCTGGCGGAGTCGACGCTGCGTCTCGTGAACGTCGGTACCGCCATCATCGGCGCCGACGGTGTCAGCTCAGTGGGCGGACTGACGACTCACGACGACATCGAGGCCCGCACCAACCACACGATGATCGAGCGCGCACATCGCGTCATCGTCGTCGTGGATTCAAGCAAGGTGGGTCATGTGACCCTGTCCAAGATGGGCGATCTCAGCGAGATCGACGTCCTCATCACGGACGCGGCGGCCTCGCCGGCTGAGATCGCACGGATCAGGGATGCCGGCGTGGACGTGCACATTATCCCCGCGTCGATACACGACGACTAGGACTAGAGCATGCAGCCTGGTGATAGTTGATCAAGCTGCCAGGGCGATCCGGCGGGGCGTCATGCGGGAGGTCTCCTGCTCAGCGACTCGCTTGCTCACGAGATGCAGCGCCTCCGAGAGCGACACCCCGAGTGCCTGCGTGATCGAGAACAGCACCTCGCTTGATGCCTCCTTGCAGCCCCGCTCAATCTCACTCAGGTAGCCGAGGCTCACCATGCTCGTGACTGACACCTCGCGCAGCGTCATTCCTGCCTCGAGCCGCAGGGTGCGAAGGATCTCACCCATGGCCTTGCGAATCAGAATTGTTGCCACGTCACACCTGCCAGTCTGCGGATCCGGCGCCCGCTCCACCGACTACAACGAACCAGAGCCCCGGACTATTCCACGGTTGTCCGGAGTGAGTCACTGCACGCGCAGAAGCATCTCCAAAGCGTGCTCAATGGCGGCGCTCCGGATGCTCTCCCGGTCACCCTCGAAGTGCTTCAGCTCGGTGTACTGCGGCCTGGGAGACATGCCCACGTTCGGTCCCACCACCGCGAACCACACGGTTCCCACCTTCTGGCCGTCCGTTTCCGTCGGCCCTGCGACACCGGTGGTGGCGATGGCCCAGTCGGCGCCACACTGGCTCTGGGCGCCGACGGCCATCTGCAGTGCTGTCAGCTCATTCACGACGCCCTCGGTGTCAACCAACTCCTCATCGACACCGGCGAGCGCAGTCTTGAGGTCTCGTGCATATGTGACCAGCGCTCCACGGAAGACGGCCGAGGCACCGGGAACGGCAGTGATGGCTGCCCCCAATCCCCCACCCGTGAGGGATTCGCATGTGGCAAGTGTCACGGACCTCTCGGTCATCTTCTTGATCAGATTCTCAGCGGATTCCAATGCCATGTCTGCTCGACTCCTCGTTGTTGCCTGGTTGCGTCCTTGTGACTCCAACCCCGGTGGTTGACTACTTCCGCCGGGTGCCTGATGCAATGGCATCGCGACGAATCTTCAGTGCCGAGAAGATGTAGGTGATGCCCGTCAGCAGCGTCAGTGCGAGAGCAAGGAGCATGATGACGAATGCCACCACCGCCAGCCAGTTCGGAAGATTCTGGAGCCCCAGGAGGTACAGACCCAGCGCCACGGACTGCGTCACCGTTTTGAGTTTTCCGCCCTTGTTCGCAGCCATGATGCCGTGCTTGGCAATGGCGGCCCGTAGCCAGGTGATGCCCCACTCCCGCAGGAGGATGAGAGCGATGATGATCCAGCTCAACTCGCCGAGGACGCCCAGGGCGATGAACGCCGCACCGGTGAGCGCCTTGTCCGCCACCGGGTCCCACAGCTTGCCGAAGTCCGTGACCAGGTTGTACTTCCGGGCGATGTAACCGTCGGCCAGGTCCGTGAGGATCGCCACGACGAAGACTGCGGTGGCGGCGACGCGCCATCCGAAGTCATCCGGGTTGCTGAACAACACGACGAGGAAGGCCGGGACCATGACGATCCGCAACACCGTGAGCGCATTTGGCACGTTCAGGTTGCTGGGCTTGCTCTCAGTGGTCATTGCAGTTCCGCCTTCAGGTCAATGCCGAGCGCGTCGACATAGGTGATGGGCACCAAATCCCCGATCGCAAGGTCTGTGTCCTCAATGGTCACGATTCCGTCAGTCTCAGGCCCTTGGTGCGGACCCCGGGCCACGACGCCGTCCTCGGCAGTATCCTCCACGAGTACGACGGCGGACTCGCCCACACGCTCGGCTGCCCGCGATTCGCACATCTCGATGGCGACGTCGGCCAGCATGGCGCGCCGCTGCTCGATCTCGTCCGCGTCCAGATGTCCGGCCAGGTTTTCGCCCTCAGTGCCGTCCTCATCCGAATAGGCGAACACACCCAGCACGTCGAGGTTGGCGTCGATGATGAACTGGCGCAGCGTCTCGACGTCCTCCTCCGTCTCGCCGGGGAAGCCGGCAATGACGTTGCTCCGGATGCCTGCCTCCGGTGCCGCCGCGCGGATCTTCTCGATCAGTGACAGGAAGGATGCAGGATCCCCGAAACGCCGCATGCTGCGCAGGACGCGCGGCGAAGCATGCTGGAACGACAGGTCGAAGTACGGCACCACCTTGTCAGTGTTCAGCATTGCCTCCAGCATGGAGGGACGGATCTCGGCGGGCTGCAGGTAGGAGACGCGAATCCATTCCAGCCCGTCCACCTGCGCCAGTTTGGGCAGCAACGCCTCGAGGCTCGCCTGCCCACTCAGATCCTTGCCGTAGCTGGATGTGTTCTCGGACACCAGGAACAGTTCCTTGACGCCCTCCTCCACAAGCCAGCGCGCTTCGGCGACGACGTCGTCCATGGGGCGGGAGAGATAGCTTCCGCGGAACATGGGGATGGCGCAGAACGCGCACCGACGGTCGCAACCGGAGGCGATTTTCAGGGGCGAGCTGGGCCCGGAGCCCATGCGGCGACGCCACACGCGCGGTCCACTGGCGGGTGCACCACCCTCGGGCACAGAGTGACCAGGCACTGCGACGCTGGCAGCAGCGGCGGGTCGCGCCGAGGGTGACAGCGGCAGAAGCTTGCGACGGTCGCGAGGAATGTGTGCCTCCGGCGACTGACCCGCCAGGATCCCGCGCAGCTTGTCGGCAATGTCGGTGTAGTCGTCGAAGCCCAGCACGGCGTCTGCCTCGGGGAGTTCTTCTGCCAGCTGGACGCCATAGCGCTCGGCCATGCATCCGACGGCCACCACAGCCTTGGTCGTTCCCTCGTTCTTCAGGTCCGCCGCGGCCAACAGGGTGTCGATGGAATCCTTTTTGGCCTGCTCGACGAACCCACAGGTGTTGACCACCACCGTCTCCGCTTCAGCGGCCTCATCGACGAGCTCGAAGCCACCCTGTTCCAGGCGGGCGGCCAACTCCTCGGAGTCGACGTCGTTGCGGGCACACCCGAGGGTGGTGATGTGCACCTTGATGGGGCTGGTGGCAATGGGAGAGCGCGTAACAGTCATGTTGACAACCAGTATCCGCTATCTGCCGGAAAGGTTTGCCAACAGATCGTCCAGAGCGTCCGGTTTGACCAACACGTCGCGTGCCTTGGATCCCTCCGATGGCCCCACGACGCCCCGGCTCTCCAGGATGTCCATGAGTCGTCCGGCCTTGGCGAATCCCACCCGCAGTTTGCGCTGCAGCATGGACGTCGATCCCAGTTGCAGTTCCACGATGAGCCTGGCTGCGTCGAGGACGAGCTCCAGGTCATCACCGATGTCATCGACCACCCTCTTCTCAGCGGCGGGCGCAGTGACATCCTCGCGATAGGTGGGCTGCAGTTGCTGGGCGACGTGGGCAACGATGTCGCGAATCTCGGACTCATTGACCCAGGCGCCCTGCACGCGAACGGCCTTGCCGGTCCCAATGGGAAGGAACAGCGCATCGCCCTTGCCCACCAGCTTCTCGGCACCCGGCTGGTCCAGGATGACGCGGGAGTCCGTCATGGACGACGTGGCGAAGGACAGACGCGACGGGACGTTGGCCTTGATCAGACCCGTGACGACGTCCGTGGACGGGCGTTGGGTGGCCAGCACGAGGTGAATGCCGGCCGCACGGGCGAGCTGTGTGATGCGCACGATGGATTCCTCCACGTCACGCGGAGCCACCATCATGAGGTCTGCAAGCTCATCCACCACGACGAGCAGGTACGGGTAGGGACTCAGAACCCTCTCGGAGCCCTCGGGGAGCTTGACCTGGCCAGCGCGGACCGCCTTGTTGAAATCGTCCACATGGCGATAGCCGAACGCCGCGAGGTCGTCGTAGCGCATGTCCATCTCACGCACCACCCAGGCCAGTGCCTCGGCAGCCTTCTTGGGATTGGTGATGATGGGCGTCACGAGGTGGGGAATGCCCTCGTAGTGGTTCAGCTCCACACGCTTGGGGTCCACCAGCAACATGCGCACCTCGTCCGGAGTGGCGCGCATGATGACGGAGGTGATCAACGAGTTGATGAAGCTGGACTTGCCGGAGCCTGTGGCGCCCGCCACGAGGAGGTGCGGCATCTTGGACATGTTGGCCACGACGAAGCCGCCCTCGACGTCCTTGCCCAGGCCGACGGTCAGAGGGTGGTAGTCATTGCGTGCCCTGTTGGAACGCAGGACATCACCCAGACTCACCACTTCCTTGTCCACGTTGGGGATCTCGATGCCGATGGCCGACTTGCCCGGGATGGGCGTCAGGATGCGGATTTCGTTGCTGCCGACTGCGTAGGCGATGTTGTCAGCAAGTCCGGTGACCTTGCTGACCTTGACGGCGCTGCCCAGTTCGACCTCGTAGCGCGTGACAGTGGGGCCGCGCGAGTATCCGGTGACGCGCGCATCGATCTCGAACTCGTTCAGCGTATGGGCGAGTTGCTGCACTACGCGGTCGGATGCCTCAGTGCGGCTCTTGGGCTTCGTGCCGGCCGCGAGCATGGTGTCCGAGGGAAGTTGATAGATGACATCGCCGGTGAGCTGCATCTGTTCGCCGCGCTCCGGCGCCGGTGTGTGGGCAGGGGGTTCCAGTGGTGTTGGTTCCCCAGCGTCCAGGCGCTTTCCCGCAGGGACTCTGCGGGCCGGAGGTGCCGCCGGCTTGGCCGTCAACTGCTCAGTGTCCTGATTCCAGCCGTCCGCCATGTCACCCGAGTCCTCGACCAGCGGAGTGTCGTAGGGGACGTCAACGCCCAGTTTGAGGGGCTCGGAGTCAGGCTCAGGCCTTTCCACCAGCATGCTCAGGGCGCGACGGATTCCCCGTACCAGTTCGGGCAGCGGCCGGCCGATAACCAGCAGGCTGCCTGCCAACGCGAGGAAGACCAGAACCGGTATCGCCACCCAGTTTCCGCCGAGTTCGACGAACAGGGTGGAGGACAGCATGCCCATGATGCCGCCGGCCTCGCGCAGCGCCGGCATGTCGTCGGCCTGCGGCAGTCCCCTGGTGATGTTGATCAGGCCCAGAACGCCAAAGAGTATGAGGATCCATCCCATGGACGTTCGTGGCGCAACGTCCACCTCGCTTGGGTGTCGCATGACCCGCCAGGCACCGAACAGGAGAACCGCCGGCACGGCGATGGACAGTGAACCGAAGATAGTGGTGGTGGCGATACCGATGGCATCGCCGAAGGATCCGGGAAGCGCAAACCACATGCGTACGGACACAAGGACGCCCAGCAGGAGCATGAACAGACCCACGCCATCTCGACGCTGGCCCGCCTCGACACCGTCCTGGGCTCCGCCGAATCCACGAGCCACGTGGCCGATGCCCTTGGCAATCCCATTCCACATGCCAGCGATACCGCGTCCCACGACGACGAGCACGCCGGGGCCTTGGCGCTTGGCGGGCGCTTGTCTGGCCGGCGCCTGCTTCTGGACCCTGGTTGTCCGGGTGGCGCCGCTGCTCTTTCGCGCCGCTGGCTTTTTGGCCGCTGGCTTTTTGGGCACGGGCTTCTTGGGAGCCGGTTTCTTGGCCGCCGGCCGGGGTCGGCTGGTGGCCCCTTGCTTGCTCGGGGCTTTTTTGGTGGTCGAGGAACTGGCAGCCCGCGACGAACTCGTCGTGGTACTGGAGTTCCGCGTTGGGGAAGATCCGCGGGACGCCATGCAAGGCAGACTAACCCACTGGCGCAATGATCGGCCGGAGCCCACACCGCGCAATGGGTGGACTCAGCGGGCGAAGTGGTCCCAGCCGGCGGAGCCCTCCCACGGTTGTCCGTCGACGGTCACGCCTTCGCCCTCGCTGACTGAGCCCACCGTGTACCAGCCCTCAGGAAGAGTGGCGTCGGCTGAAAACGTGGCGACGAGTGCATGATCCTCTCCACCGGCGAGGAGGAATCCCAGCGGTGATTTCCCGGTGGCCGCGCTGACGCGCGCCACAGCGTCGGTCACCGTGAAGGTGTTGGTGTCCACGTCGATTGCCACGTGCGAACTCGCGGCGACGTGTGCGAGGTCTGCCAGGAGCCCGTCGGAGACGTCCATCATCGCGGTTGCACCGCTCCTGGCGGCCACCCGGCCCTGCCCATAGGGCACGGTGGGGCACTGGTGTTCGAGAACAAGCTCTTTCGGGGATCCGAACCCGCGCTGCAGCACTGTGAGACCCGCCGAGGACCAGCCGAGGCGTCCACAGATTGCCACGACGTCGCCCGGGCGGGCTCCGGCCCGGGTCACCGGCGCTTCGCCCTGCATCTCCCCCATGGCCGTCACACAGATCACGATGTGATCGGAGCTGGAGAGGTCACCCCCCACCAGGTTCACGCCGGCCCTGGCACACTCATCCCGCACTCCTGCCGAGAACTGCGTGATCCAGGTCTCCTCAAGCGTCGTCGGGAAGGCCAGCGCAACCACGATGCTCGTGGGCACGGCACCCATGGCCTCCACGTCTGAGACGTTGACGGCAACGGACTTGCGACCCAGTTGGTGTGCAGGGGTCCAGTTGCGTCGGAAGTGGACGCCCTCGACCAGGAGATCCGTGGTGACCACCATGTCGCCCTGCATCCGCAGCACGGCAGCGTCGTCCCCCGGCCCGAGGATGGTGGTGGCCGACTGCTCCAGATCCGCGGTGATGTCCCGGATCAGTTCAAACTCGCCAGAGGGTGTCACCGCAGACCCACCGGACGCGTGATGGCAAGATCGATGAGCGAAGCGACCAGATCGGCATAGGTCATGCCGTCGTGCTGCATCAGCTTCGGGAACATGGAGATCTCGGTGAAACCGGGCATGGTGTTGATCTCGTTCACCCACACCTCACCGTCGGTGGTCGCGAAGACATCCACACGGGCCAGACCTTCGGCACCCACAGCGGTGAAGGCCTGCTTGGCCACGTCCTGAATGCGTCCGCTGAGTTCCGCGGAGATGACAGCGGGGATGTCCAGGGCAGCCTGGTCATTGGCGATGTACTTGGCCTCGAAGTCGTAGAAACCATCCTTGACCAGGACGCGGACCTCACCGATGGTGGACGCTTCGCATCCATCCGATGCCTCGGGGTTGGCCAGCACGGCGCATTCTAGTTCCCGCGCACCCACGAAACCCTGTTCGATGATGACTTTGGGATCGTGTGCCTGTGCATCAATCATCGCGGCTTCGAGCCCCGAGATGTCGGTGACCCGTGTGATGCCCAGGGATGATCCGCCACGACAGGGCTTGACGAACACCGGGAATCGAAGTTCCGAAACCGCCTGCGTGATCGTTTCGCGCTCGTCCTGCCAACGCCGTGCCGTGGCCACCACGTAGGGCCACACCGGCAGTCCCGCAGCCTCGAAGGCCACTTTCATGTGGTGCTTGTCCATGCCGATGGCGCTGGCTGCAACGCCGGATCCCACGTAGCGGATCCCCATCATCTCGAACAGCCCCTGAATGGTTCCGTCCTCGCCGTAGGGGCCGTGGAGCAGAGCAAAGGCCACGTCCACGCCGTGGACGTCAACGAGTGATTCGCCGTCACGTGAGGCAACTTCACACCCGGACGCGCCGAGCATCCAGACGGCGTCACGATCACCGTCGGCAACCGCGGGCACCTGCCCATCCACGACGCGATAGTTGGTCACCACGTTGAGCGGAACCTGAGTCCAGCGTCCCCGCTTGGTGATGCCCACAGCAACAACGTCGAAACGGGAGGAATCCATGGCCTGTAGGACGCTGGCAGCCGTCAGGCAGGACACGCCGTGCTCCGGCGACTGGCCGCCAAAGATCAGCGCGACCTTCGTTCGGTTCTGATTCGTGCGGGCCTCATCGGACGTCGAATTCTCCACTGGTTCTCCTCGTGCACATCTGGCAATGATCCGGCGTCAGCCTACTGCCGCCCGGGTGTGCGTCAGCGCCTGGGCAGAACCCTGCTGCGGGTGCGCATGTCCCAGCGACCCTCCGGTGCCGTGTCATGGCGGAGTTTCTCCACGAGCGCGACGATTGCATCCATGATGGCGACGGTGGCCAGGTCAAGCGTCTCGGAGCTTGGGTCCTTGCCATCGGTACGGAATCGGTCCAGGTCCACCGGGTCGCCCCCGAGGACATACACGGGCCGTCGGCGCAGGCTGAACAATTTGCTCCACGTGATGACGGGGCCGCCCAGCACTTCCTCGGCACCCATCTGCCCGACGGGCACCACCGGGACTCCCGTGGTGAGGGCCAGGTGTGCAGCCCCGCGACGCGCCGTCATGGGCCAACCCTCGGGGTCCTTCGTGATGGTGCCCTCCGGATACACGGCCACCATCTTCCCGTCCTCCAGCGCCTTCCGGGCGAATACGAGTGACTGCTTGGCATCCGAGGTGTTGCGCAGCACAGGAATCTGGCCGCACTGCCTGGCCACCCACCCCAGAACGGGCGTCTTGAAGATCTCGGACTTGCCCAGGAACCGCGGCCACCTGCCGGACCAGATGAGGAACTCCCCCAGCACCAGCACGTCGTAGTTGCCGATGTGGTTGGCCACGAGGAGCACGCCGCCCTCAGCAGGGACGACGTCCTGGCGCGCCCAGTGGCGCTCGGTCAGCAGAGGTGCGACCACGTGCACAGCACGCACCAGCAGGCGGTACACCCAGGGGGCGGGCTCGTGGTTGACCTTGCGCAGGGGAAGCCGCCATGGCTTCGCCACTGGGGTATCGCTCATCTCGTGCATGGCGACAGCCTAATGGGAGTGCGGCGATGAATTCTGACCACGTCGCCACCATGTGAACAAAAGCACTGCCAAACCGGGCAGGCACGAAATTGTGGCCAGGAGACCGTAGGCGGTGGAGGTGGCGGCGGCATAATCACCGGCCACGGCCAGCGTCGGGGCCAGAACCACAACGCTGAGCTCCCGCACACCCCAGCCGCCCACGCCGAGTGGGATGCTCATGGAGGCCAGTCCGACGACAGCCAACGCGGGCACGACGGACCCCTCCAGAGCGGTCATCCCTACGAGGTACAGCGCGATCAGCGAGAGCACGCCGATGGCCGAGGAGCCCCAGACGAGCAGTGATCGTCCGACGCCCAGGCCTCGCATGCACAACGACGACGCGAGCAGGCAGAGCAGTGCAACGACGGCGACGACTGTCGCCAGCGGTACGGACTCCGGCACGAGTGTGAGAGCTGCCGCCGTGAACAAGAAGGTGGTCGCGGACAGTCGCTCAGCCCCCAGAGCCAGCAGCGGGGAGGTCCAGCGCTTGTCGCCACCATTGCGGTAGATGGCCACCCGGGCGGCATCCCCACCAAGGCCACCGGGGAGCACCATGTTCCCAAAACTGGAGGCATAACAATCGACAAGTGCCCGCCAGAATCCCACGTCGATGCCGCGGTGTCGGGCCAGCGTGTACCAACGCAATGCCTGCGCGACGGTGGTGATCATGCCCAGGAGAAGTGCCACGACGACGGTTAATGGTGTCAGTGCAGCCCACCCCTGGAGCAGCGC
>CBDTVQ010000003.1:0-28711 GCA_965364045.1 uncultured Tessaracoccus sp.
AACATGCGCATCAACGGCTTCGACTTCCACATGAGCCTCATGGCTGGCGAAGAGGCATGGGACTCCTCCGAGGTCAAGCAGGTGTTCGACACGTGGAAGGGGCTGCTGCCCTACCACCAGGCCGATCCCCTGGGGCGGACCTGGCAGGAGGCTGCCACCTCGCTCAGCAAGGGCGAAGCCGGCATGTACCTCCTCGGCACGTTCGTGGTCGACGCCATCCCCGATGACGAGGCGGACCTGGACTTCTTCACGTTCCCGGAGCTGGACTCCTCGATCGGCGCAGATGCGCTTGACGCCCCGATCGACGGTTTCTGCCTGGCGGCAGCCGGCAGCAATGCGGCGGGCGGCAAGGAGATGATGAAGTGGCTGGGCTCCGCCGAGGCGGCTGATGCGGCGAACACGGACACCACACCGATGATTGCGGCCAATGAGGGCGCCGACAACGCCAACTACACGGACCTGCAGAAGAAGTCGGCGGAGGTGGTGGGCGCAGCAGCCAACATCGCCCAGTTCCTCGACCGCGACACCCGCTCCGATTTCGCCTCCACTGTGATTCTCCCGTCGCTGCAGAGGTTCCTCAGCGACCCCACGGACATCGACGGCGTGACCAAGAGCATCCAGGAGCAGAAGGTCTCCATCTTCGGCAGCTGACCCGTTTCGACTCAACGACGAAAGGAGAAATGGATGGCGACAAAAGAGATGGATTTCAAAGAAGTGACACCGCCGGCGGTCGCCCGCAAGAAACGCAGTATGCCGACCGGGGACCGGCTTGTCGTGGCTGCCATGGTGGTCGTACCGAGCCTGTTCGTGGTGGGACTCGTCTGGGTACCGGCGTTCTTGTCGGTGGTGCTGTCCTTCGGCAGGTGGAATGGCATCGGCCCGGTCGGCAACATCGAGTGGGTCGGCAGCAAGAACTACTCCGACATCTCCACGATCTACCCGCCGTTCTGGCCGGCGATCCAGCACAACTTGATCTGGCTGGCGTTCCTGTTCTTCATCCCCACCCTGCTGGGGGTGTTCCTGGCGGTGATTCTGGACCGGGGCATGAAGTTCAGTCGCTTCTACCAGACCGCGTTCTACATGCCCGTGGTCCTGTCGATGGCGCTGGTGGGCTTCATCTGGCAGCTGTTCTACTCTCGTGACCAGGGCCTGATCAACCAGGTCTTCGGTTCACAGGTGGACTGGTACGGCGATGCGAGCGTCAACTTGTGGGCGGTGCTCATAGCCACCGCGTGGCGGCACACCGGCTACATCATGTTGATCTATTTGGCCGGGCTCAAAGGCGTCGACCCGAGCCTACGGGAGGCCGCCGCCGTCGACGGGGCCTCGGAGCGGCAGACATTCTTCAAAATCGTCTTCCCGGTGATGCGGCCGATCAACATGATCGTGCTGGTCATCGTGGTGATCGAGTCGCTTCGGGCCTTCGACCTGGTCTGGGTGGTCAATCGTGGCACCAACGGGTTGGAGATCCTCGCAGCCCTGGTTTCCCAGAATGTGGTCGGCGAGGCCGCGCGCTACGGCTTCGGCTCGGCCCTGGCGGTCATCATGATGCTGATCTCGTCGGTGTTCATCATCATGTACCTGCGCATCGTCTTCAAAGGGGAACGCCAATGAGCTCAGCAGTGGACACCAAACCCGGGAGGCGGGTCAAGAAGGAAAAGGCCGAGTCCGGGGCACTCAACCAACCCCGGGGACGGGTCGCCACGATCGCCATGGCAATCCTGGCACTGGCCTGGATGTTCCCGCTGATCTGGGCGGTCCTCAACTCGTTCCGCAACTACACCTACACCCAGGCCAATGGCTACCTCTCCTTCGGGGGTTGGACGTTGGACAACTACGTCACAGTCTGGGAGAACGCCAACCTGGGCAAGTACTTCATCAACTCCGTCATCATCACGGTGCCGGCGGTCATCCTGACGCTGTTCCTGTCATCCCTGGCGGCCTTCGTACTCGCCCGGTTCAGCTTCAAGTTGAACCTCACCATGTTGGCCGTCTTCCTGGCCGCCAACCTGCTGCCCCCTCAGGCCCTGCTGGTGCCGATCTTCCGGATGTACCGGGCGGTTCCACTGCCGGAGTTCATGAGTGACTCCGGTCAGCTCTTGGGCAGCTTCTGGGGGTTGATCGCCATCAACGTCGCCTTCCAGATGGGGTTCTGCACCTTCGTGCTGAGCAACTACATGAAGACGCTGCCGCACGAGATCTACGAGTCTGCCGAGGTCGACGGGGCCAACGTCTGGCTTCAGTACTGGCAGCTCACCATGCCGCTGGTGCGGCCTGCTCTGGCCGCACTGGCCACGCTGCAGGTCACCTGGATCTACAACGAGTTCTTCTGGGCCACCGTCCTCTTGGGTGGGCAGGGGGACAAGTTCCCGATCACCAGTGCACTGAACAACCTCAAGGGCCAGTTCTTCACCGATTACAACCTGCTCTCTGCAGGTTCCGTGCTCGTTGCACTCCCAGTGCTCATCGTCTTCTTCGTTCTGCAGAAGCAGTTCGTGGCCGGACTGACGCTGGGCGCTACGAAGGGCTGAGCAGCCCAGCAGACTCGATACTTTTGAAAACGGGGCCCGCGGCTCAATGGTGGAAAGAACCATCGTGCCGTGGGCCCTGTTGACGTCGTCGCTCAGACGGATTCTTCAACCCAGTAGAGGACGACCTGTTCGGGATTGACCACGGGGTGTGTCACCCCGACCGTGGAGAGGACACGGCCTGTGACCTCGATGCCGGTGATGTCGCCGATCGTTTCACCGGCCTGTGCCACGTTGGTGTCCTTTGCTGCAAGACCGTCGACGCCCCACCAAGGTGGTGGAATCAGCCCGGGCAGGGCGCCCCCGGGGACAACGGGTCGTACACGGTAGCGACGATTGGGGTCCAGCCCCGGAAGACGGACGCGTCCCAGCATGCTGGCCACGGAGCGGCCCACGGAGGCAAAGGAATAGAGGGCGGAGCGCTTGTCCTGGGCAACCACGCCGTGACCGATCAGGGACTCGTCCGCAAAGTCGAGCCGCACCATGTCGCCGCCGTGCAGGAGCGTCCGGTGCTCCTTGTGGAAGGAGATCCAGTTCCGCAGTTCGGTCAGTTGTGACTCGGTGGCCTGGCGGAGATCCCACTCGATGCCCAGGTGGCCAAAGATGGCGGAGGCAGCCCGGAATCCGAGCGTGTGCGAGCGGCCGGTGGTGTGGGACACGTCCGAGGCGATGTGGGCTCCCATCAGTTCCGGCGGGATCAGCTGGGTGGTCCAGCGATGCATCAACTGGCGCTCCTGCGGGTCGATGCAGTCCGAGGTCCACACGCGGTCCGTGCGTTGCAGCACCTCCAGATCAATGCGTGCTCCGCCGGAGGAGCATGACTCAATCTCCAGCGCAGGGAAGGCCACCCTGATCTCGTCCAGCAACCGGTAAAAGGCAAGGGTCTGGGCCCGCACGCCGGGACGCCCCGTGATCTGGTTACCCGCCTCGACGAGATCCCGGTTGTGGTCCCACTTGATGTAGGCGATGTCATACTCCCGCAGCAGCGCCATGATGGCGTCGCGTATGTGGGCATAGCAATCGGGGATCGCCAGGTTCAGTACCTGTTGGTACCGGCTCTCGACCGGCCACCGCGAAGGATCGGCAGCCATGACCCATTCCGGATGGGCTCTTGCCACCTCCGAATCAGGGTTGACCATCTCGGGCTCGAACCACAGTCCGAACTGCATCCCCAGACCTGTCACTTTTTCGATGAGCGGTGACAGACCCTGGGGCCAGACGACGTCCGAGACCCACCAGTCGCCCAGGCCGGAGTGCTCGTCGCGACGGCTCGAGAACCATCCATCGTCCAGCACGAAGCGCTCCACGCCAACAGATGCCGCGAGTGTGGCCAGGTCGAGCAGCGGGGCGCTCGAGTGGTTGAAGTACACGGCCTCCCACACGTTGAGGGTCACCGGACGATCGGAGGTGGGGTGGGTGTCGCGAGAGCGAAGGAAAGCATGGAAGCGTCGGGCCACAGCGTCCAGCCCATTTCCGAAGGAGCCGTAGATCCAGGGTGACTCATACGTCTCGTTGGCGCCCAGCACGACCTCCCCGGGCAGGATCAGTTCGCCGCCGCCGATGACCTGTTCTCCGCTCGACAACTTCTCCGCATAGTGGACGTGATTCCCGCTCCAGGCGGTGTGGACGGCCCACACCTCCCCGCTGCTGAAACCGAACCCGGGAACACCTGCGTGCAGGATGTAGGCAGAGTCGGCGCCCGTGCGGCCCCTCCTGTTCTCTCGCAGATGTGTTCCCAATGTGAAGTCGTGTCTCTGGGGCACCCGTTCGCGCGCCCATCGTCCACCGAAATCCAATATTTCGTCGGCGATTTGCGGAACCGGGAGCGTGATGTCCAACCCGTCCACTTGGTAGGGGGTCGACGCCAGGTTCGTCACGGTGGCCCGGGTACGGATCGCGCCTCCGTGCAACATCTCGATCGTCTGTGAAAGCGCCAGTTCCGAGATCTCATCCAATGCCTCGATCCGGACCACCGCCTCCCCCGTCTCCAGGACCCCGCCCGCGTGGGGCACGCCGTCGACCATGATCGAGTGCGTGGTGAAGCGGTGAGACCAGGCCCGTCCCTGCCGTGAGCCTCGGAGGCCCGGACGCCCCATCCAGCCGGTCCATTGCTCCACGAGCATGGCCGCGCGTACCGGAAGGTCCACCTGGTTGAGGCCCGTCGGGTTCACGGAGGCAAGGTTGAGGCTGGCGACGTCGTCCCCCGAGAGGGAACCGATGTCAGCGCCCCAGTGCAGAACCGCCGGCAACTGACCGGTCGAGATGTCAAGCACGAGGCTGACGTCGTCGCTGCGCATCACGATGGAACTGGTGTCTGTCTGCATGAATCGACCTTTCAGATGGTGCCGGGGTGGCAGCCGCAGGATGTACGGATGACCAGATCAACGTCGAACATGTGGTGACTCGGGGGCAATGAGCGGTCATGGACGAGTTCCAGTGCCTTTTCGGCCATGGCCACAACCGGTTGCCGGGCTGAGGTGAGGGGCGGCCACGTCCAACTGCCGGACTGTGTGCCGTCAAAGGAGACCACGGGGCAGTCACGGACCACGTCGACACCAGCCTCGTGAAGGGCATGGAGCACTCCAACCGCCTGGGCATCGGAACTCACAAAGATGCCCTCAGGTGTGGGTGAACCGGTGAGGAGCTTCTTGGTGGCGCGATAACCACCGGCCGAGGTCCAGTCATCAACGGCGACGGGCCCGCGGGGCAGCCCCGCCTCCCGTAGTGCCGTCTCCCAACCAAGTTCCCGGGGATCCGGGGTGGCGAAGCCTTCGGCTCCGACGATCAGGCCCACGACGCGGCGCCCGTGCTCACGGATGAGGTGACCCACCGCAGACACTGCTCCGCCCAGTGCGTCGGGGCCAATCGTGTGTTGACCCGGGATGGGGGCCGGGCAGTCAAGCAGCACCAACGGCGTGTTGTCAATTGGCCGGGGAACCGAGGGGCTGTCGCGGCGAAAGGAGCTGACCAACAGGAGTCCGTCCACACGGCGTCCGAGCAGGTCGGCCACCAGTTTGTCCTCAAGATCCGGATCCCCGTGTGAATCGGACACGAGCATGCGCTGCCCGTGTGCAGCGGCCGCGGCCTCGATGGCAAGAGTCAACTCGGTGAAGAAGGGGTTCATGCTGTCGATCAGGACGAGTCCCAGGGTCTGATTGCTCCCGCTCTTCAGGGCGCGTGCGGTGAGGTTCGGCTGGTAACGGAGGACGTGCATCGCATCCCGCACTTTTGCTGCGGTCTCTGCCGCCACAGGTCTCGGACCACCGTTGACCACATAGCTGACCACCGCTGTGCTCACGCCGGCATACCGCGCCACATCGGCACGAGTGACGTTGCGAGACGGGATCGACATTGACTCTCCTCGTTGTATGCCAACGACATCGTTGACAGAGTCTCACTCTACCCGAGTAGATATCAAAAGTGCAATCCGTACACTCGCGCCTGAAAACTCTTGCTATGGTTTATCTACTCGTGTAGATTCGACACATGTTGCCAACGAAGGCAACTCAGATCCAAAGGAGGATGAGCCATGACAGACACTTACTGGCTCGTGTCGCTGTTCCTGCTGTTCATGATCGTCGTGGCCCTGATCACGTGGTGGAAGGTGCGCGGCAGCAACTTCGATACAAGTGACGGCTACTTTCTTGCGGGACGTTCACTGTCGGGCTGGGTGATCGCCGGCTCATTGCTCATGACCAACCTGCAGGCCTCAAACTTCGTTGGCATGTCGGCCAACGCCTACGACGCGAACATGGCGGTCATGGGCTACGAGGTCGGCTCCGGGCTCACGCTGATTCTTGTGGCGCTGTTCCTGGTGCCCCGCTACCTGAAGCAGGGCATCACCACGATCCCTGACTTCATCGAGAGCCGATTCGGGGAAGGCACACGCAACCTCGTCACTGGGCTGTTCCTCCTGCTCTACGTCGTCAACCTGGTGCCGGTGACCCTCTACGCCGGCGCCGTGGCACTGTCCGGCATGTTCAATGTCCCCGAGATGTTTGGCATCTCCCAGTTCGCATCCGTCGTGATCTTCGTATGGGTGATCGGTGTCGTCGGGGGGGCCTACGCCGTCTTCGGCGGCCTCAAGGCAGTATGCATCTCCGACTCCATCAACGGCGTCGCCCTGATCTTCGGGGGACTGGCCGTACCGGTCCTGGGTTTTTGGTATCTCGGTTCCACCAACGGCGGTGGCTTCTCGGCCGGCATGGACACCTTCCTGCACACAGCTCCAGAGAAGTTCAACGCCATCGGCAGCTTCGACGACCCGAACCTCCCCATTACAGCCGCGCTGACGGGGCTCGTGCTGGTGAACCTGTACTACTGGGGAACCGACCAGTCCGTGATCCAGCGGGCGTTGGGGGCGCGGAACCTGGCCCAGGGCCAGAAGGGTGTTCTCATCGCAGGGCTCCTGAAGGTTCTCACCCCCTTCATGCTCATCGTCCCCGGTGTCATGGCTGCACAAGCCATGATCAAGGTTCCACAAGGTCAGACGTCGGACTCCATCTATCCACTCTTCACCGCTGAAGTACTGCCGGTACCGTTGCTCGCCTTCGTCGCCGCGGCACTCATGGGTGCCATCCTCTCCACTTTCAACTCCGTGCTGAACTCCGCGTCCACCTTGTTCGCCACCAACGTCTACAAGCCGTTCTTCAAGGGCCAGAAGACCGAGCTGCAGATCGTGAAGTCGGGAAAGTGGTTCGCGATCGCCATCGGCCTCGCCGGGCTCCTCGCCTCGCCGTTCCTGATGTACACCGGAACCGGCCTGTTCACGTGGTTGCAGAAGGTCAACGGTTTCTTCAATGTCCCCATCTTCACCATCATCTTCCTGGGCTACGTCACCAAACGTGTCTCGTCGAAGGCCGCGAACGTGGGTCTGGTGTTCTTCGTGGTGCTCTACGGGCTGTCGCAGACCGTGTTTTCCGCTCAGATGGCGGCCTGGCACCTGCACTTCATGCACATCTCGGCCATCCTGTTCGTCATCACCTCCGGTCTGATCCTGGCGCTCGGGAAGCTGTGGCCCCGGGACACGGACTATGTATTGCCCACCTCCAATGTGGTGGAGATGACTCCATGGGCTCACCGCTTCGGCATGGGCGGCTTCGTCGTCGGCGCAATGCTGTCGATGTATGTGGTGTTCTCCAACTTCGGTCTCGCGTCCGGGAACGGACTCTCACCCCTGGCCATCGCCGCCATCGCGACCCTGGTGGTGGGCGGCAGTGGCGTGGGATTCTGGGCTGACCGTCGCTGGCCCGCCGAAGCCCCTGCGTCGCCGGAGGAAACCGAGGCGGCGCTCGCCTCCCGCTGAACCGATGACGAGGAAGCCGCTCGTTGTGCCGCATCACATCGGCCCAGCGGGCGGCACCACTTCCGCCCCGGGTACCGTAGGAGGAAGAACCCCACCTTTTGTCATCGTCGATTCGAAGGTCTCATGAACAATGCCGTCCCGCGCAGCCACCATCGCCTCGCCCATCGGGCTCCACGCCCGCCCCGCGACTGAGTTCAGCCGTAAGGTCAGTGCCTCCGGCATCCCCATCACCGTGGGGCGCATTGGTGGCAACACTGTCAACGGCGCCTCCGTGCTGGCCGTCATGATGTTGGGAATCAGATGCGGTGAAGAGGTCGTCCTCAGTACAGAGCATCCTGGTTCAGAGAAGGTGCTCGACGATCTCGTCGCCTTCCTTGAGGTGGACCATCATTTGCCCACCGCACCTCTGGGACCGATGCGCCCAACCTCAGATCCTGTCTGAGTGCACTTACAACTGCCCGCGGACCAGCATCGAACGTGGTGATCCGTCACCACACCAGCGGACGCCGCACAAGCGCGCTTGTAGTTACGACGGACGACAACAACCGCCACGAAACCGGGCGACTCCGATCAGCTCTGCCAATGTGGCGACGGCTGCAGATCAGCTGGCGTAGCGCAGGCTGATCCCGGGGTGGGTGTGGGCGGACTCGTCCCTTTTAGCGTGAAACGGTGGTGCAACCGGGGTACTCGGTCTGGGTCGATCTGGCGTGGCGGCGTAAACCAGGGCAGGCCCGAGACCGGGTCCATGAAAATCTGCCACTGACCGCTGGCCGACATGCCCTGGTCCGGTTCGACGAGGCGGTGGTGGTGCGGGCAGAGCAGAAACCAGGTTCGCCAAAGAGGTTGTGCCACCCACCCACCACGGCCGGTTGTGGTGGTTGTGGTGTGATTTGGGGGAAGCATCCGCAAGACTCTCATCGAATCGGCAGAAGGCGTCCGTCGTGGGGCACTCCGTCTCCCCTGTCAGACTGCTGCGGTGGCCACGGACCCTGCGTCGCGCTGTGCGACCCGCGGACGCGACCGGCGCATCGGTGTCAACGAAGCATCCCTGCTGGCAGACTCATCAGCATGTCCGAACTGCGAGAGCCGCACCCCGTGACTGGCGAGCTTTTCTGCTCCCCGGTGCCCCCGGGGACAGGCTGGCCCGGTGACCCTGCGACGGCCGCCACACCCGTCGCATACTCCGGATTCGACGTCTCGGAGCTGGCTGCGTCAGCGCCGGACCTCGATGAGCTGAACGCCCGCGCCACCGTGTGCCGGGCCTGTCCGCGGTTGGTCCAGTGGCGGGAGTCGGTGGCAACCACGGGCCGGCGTGCTTCGTTCACCGATCAGCCGTACTGGGGCCGTCCCGTGGCCTCCTTCGGCGACCCGGACGCCGAGGTGCTGATCGTGGGGTTGGCTCCGGCCGCGAACGGCGCCAACCGGACGGGCCGCATGTTCACGGGGGACCGCTCGGGTGACTGGCTGTATGCCGGGCTGTTCCGCGCCGGCTACGCCTCGCAGCCCACGTCGGTGGACGCGGGCGACGGCATGCAACTCACGGGCACCCGTATCGCTGCCGCCGTTCGGTGTGCCCCTCCTGCGAACAAGCCGTCCACCACTGAGAAGGCGGCATGCGCGCCCTGGCTGGATCGGGAGCTGGAGCTCACCGAGCCGCGGCTTCGTTCGATTCTGGCGCTTGGTCTGATCGGTTGGGACGCAGCAATCAGGGCCGCGCGCCGTCGAGGCTGGCATGTCCCCTCCCCCAAACCAAAGTTCACCCATGGCGCCGAGGCCACTCTCACTACGACCGCCGGACGCACAGTCCGGCTCGTGGGGAGCTATCACGTCAGCCAGCAGAACACGTTCACGGGCAAGCTGACCGAGTCGATGTTCGACGAGGTCCTCGCAAGGCTATGACCCGTTGTGCGGAACGCCCACACCGGAAAGGACGCAAACCCGGCTGGCACTCGGCCCGTGACGGCGCCACAGGCTTGGGGTCCTTGCTCAACGCAGGGCAGCAAGCGCCTCGTCGACCACCTCTTGAGTGGTGGGCCGCACCAGGCGGTTCACCTCCACACCGTCAACGAGGAAGACCAGGGTGGGCCACAGCTTGACTGCGAACGACCTACCCAGGGGCCGTCCCGGGCCGTCCTCAACCTTGATGTGGCGGAGCTGGGGAGCACTTGCCATCGCCGCTGCGACGTGGGGTTCGGAACGCGCGCAATGGCCACACCAGTTGGTGCCGAACTGCAGGACGGTGGCGCCTGGCAACGAGTCGACGTCGGCGCGTTCCGGCTGGTCCGTGAGGTAACCCAATTCCATGTCCCCAGAGTACGCAGTCCGGGAGCCCAGCGACCACAGAGCATTCACCTTCCACGCCTGGACAGTCGGAGACGTAACATGAGGGCAACCGAGAACTAAGGAGTGTCAATGACCGACCGTCTGAAGGAACTCAGCGAAGCCGGGGTGTCGATCTGGCTGGATGATTTCTCGCGGGAACGCCTGACCTCGGGCAGCCTGCAGGAATTGATCGATGAGTCGCACGTGGTGGGGGTCACCACGAACCCGAGCATTTTCGGCAAAGCGATGTCGTCGGGGGATGCCTACACCGACCAACTTCGTGAGTTGAAGGCATCCGGCAAGGAGCTCTCCGACATCGTCCGGACGCTGACCACCGACGACGTTCGCGCCGCCTGCGACCTTTTCACCGGCATCTACGACGCCACCGATGGTGTGGACGGTCGCGTCTCCATCGAGGTGGAGCCGCAGCTGGCGCACGAGACACAGCCGACCATCGACCAAGCCCACCAGTTGCATGACCTGGTGGACCGACGCAACGTGCACGTGAAGATCCCCGCCACCAAGGAGGGGCTGCCCGCCATCACGGCCGCGCTCGCTGCCGGGATCGACATCAACGTCACGCTGATCTTCTCCGTGGAGCGCTACGCCGAGGTGGTGGACGCGTGGCTGGCCGGGCTCGAGCAGGCTCACGCCAACGGCCTCAACCTTGCGGACATCCACTCTGTTGCCTCATTGTTCGTCTCGCGCACCGACGTCGAGGTGGACAAACGCCTCGATGCCCTCGACACCCCGGAATCCCGTGAGTTGAAGGGCAAGTCCGCGCTTGCCGTCGCAAGACTGTGCAACGAGGCGTTCGAGCAAGCGCTCTCCACGCAGCGGTGGGAGACGCTCGCCAGCCACGGCGCGCTCCCGCAGCGGCCTCTGTGGGCATCCACGGGCACAAAGGACCCCAGCTACAAGGACACCCTCTACATCGAAGAACTCATCACCCGGGACACGGTCAACACCATGCCGGAGAAGACCATGCAGGCGTTCGCCGATCACGGCGTGGTCCGCGGCGACACCATCGTCGGCACTTACGACACCTCCCGCCAGATCCTGGACGCCCTCGAGGCCGCAGGCGTGGACATGGCGGACGTGTTCGCGGTGCTGGAGCGCGAAGGTGTCAGCAAGTTCAACGACGCGTGGGAAGAGCTGATGACAACGCTGCAGGAACAGCTCGACAAGCTCTGATGCCTTGAGCCGCTCCGCGTCCGCCCAGAACTCGACTGGCGGACGCGGACCGGTAAGATCACCTGTCGTGACTGACCAGACTGCAGCCCCGAGTGATTCCGAGCAGACCGCCATCCGCAAGGAGAAGCGCGCACGCATCCTTGCCGACGGCGGACAGGCCTACCCTGCCGATCTCACCCGCTCCCACACGCTCCGACAGATCCGCAGCACGTGGGGTCATTTGGAGGCGGGCGAGGAAACCCAGGACAAGGTCGTCATCGGCGGACGCGTCGTGTTCATCCGCAACACTGGCAAGCTCTGCTTTGCCACGTTCCAGGACGGCTTCACCCCCGACGACAACGGTGAACGACTGCAGGTGATGCTGTCGCTCGCCGAGGTGGGCGAAGAGGCGCTGGCCGCCTGGAAGGCCGACGTGGATCTGGGCGATCACGTGTGGGTCAGCGGCCGTGTGATCTGCTCGAAGCGCGGCGAACTGTCGGTCATGGCCTCCGAATGGCGCATGGCCAGCAAAACCCTTCGACCGCTCCCCGCACTCCACAAGGACCTCTCGGAGGAGTCCCGTGTGCGGCGGCGCTACGTCGATCTCATCGCCCGCGACGATGCCCGCACCATGCTGCGCCTTCGCTCAGCAATCACTCGTGCGGTAAGGGACACTCTCTACGGCCAGGGTTTCCTCGAAGTTGAGACCCCCGTTCTCCAGCTGATCCACGGTGGAGCGGCCGCCCGGCCGTTCAAGACGCACCTCAACGCTTTCAGCACGGACATGACGCTTCGCATCGCCCTCGAACTACACCTCAA
Source organism: uncultured Tessaracoccus sp. (assembly GCA_965364045.1). Taxonomy (GTDB): domain Bacteria; phylum Actinomycetota; class Actinomycetes; order Propionibacteriales; family Propionibacteriaceae; genus Arachnia. The sequence goes on from CBDTVQ010000003.1 coordinate 12,148, forward strand.
ACGCGCGATGGTGGGTGGTGCCGACCGGATCTTCGAGATTGGACGGGTGTTCCGCAACGAAGGCATCGACTCCACACATTCCGCCGAATTCACCATGCTCGAGGCCTACCAGAGCTGGGGCGATCAGGTCACCGTCGCGCGCCTGACGCAGGACCTCGTGGTTGCGGCTGCCGACGCTGCTGGATCGCGTCAGATTGACACCCCTCACGGCACGATCGATCTCGATGGCGAGTGGCCCTGGCTCTCCGTGTTCCCCGCGTTGTCAGAGGAGGTTGGGGAAGACCTGAACGTCCACACCAACGCCGCGGTTCTGCACCGGATCGCAGAGTTCAGAGGAGTGGAGTTCGATCCGGCTTGGGCTGCCGACAAGATGATCATGGAACTGTTCGGCGAACTGGTGGAGCCGAAACTTCTGCAGCCCACGTTCGTGTACGACTACCCATCCATTGCCCAGCCCCTGGCGCGTCGCCATCGCTCAGAAGAAGGCAAGGTGGAGGCCTGGGACCTGATCATAGGAGGAATGGAGTTGGGTACCGGCTACACCGAGCTCGTCGATCCGGTGATCCAGCGGGAAGTTCTGATGGCGCAGTCGATCAAGGCCGCCACCGGCGACCATGAAGCAATGCAGTTCGATCAGGATTTCGTTGAGGCGCTGGAGCACGGCGTGCCACCGCTCGGCGGCCTTGGGTTGGGGATGGATCGTCTTCTGATGCTTCTCACCGGGGTGGGTATCCGAGAGACCATCTTGTTCCCCCTCCTGCGCCCCCAGGGCTGAGCCCAAATTGAACCCTTCCCCCACGTCGGAGCGCCAACACCACTCGCCGGTGATGTGTTGTGAGGTCCGCGTTCTGGTGGACCGGCTGGCACCACGAGCCATCGCTGACGACCTGTCCAGCTGACAGGCCCACTTGTCAAAGCTCGTCAGTTCACATTATGCTGAAATGAAACCGGTTACATGGCCACAGGGAGGTGGAAGTGAATCGAACAATGCTCGCAGTGGGAGCCCTCATCATCGTCACGATGGCGTGGGGATCAACGTTCTTCGTCATCAAGGACGCCCTTGACGGCATCAGCACGCCCGACTTCCTCGCTGCACGATTCACCATCGCTGCACTCCCGCTGATCGCCGTGTCCTGGCGGCGTCTGTTGCGTCTCTCCTGGCGACAGTGGCGCACTGGTCTGGGGCTGGGGGTCATCTACGGAGTCGGTCAACTCGTTCAAACTGAAGGTCTGCGCCACACCGACGCTTCCGTGTCCGGATTCATCACGGGAACCTACGTCATCATCACGCCCTTGCTCTTGTGGCTCATCTTCCGCCGCTCCGTCTCATCGCGCACTTGGATCTGTGTGGGTTTGGCTGCCATCGGGTTGGCGGTCCTGAGCCTTACTGGCATGGCGGCCGGCGGGATCGGGGAACTACTCACCCTGGCGGGGGCAGCGCTCTACGCGCTGCACATTGTGTTCCTGGACCGCTCCACAGATCGTATGGATGCACTGTCGCTCACCACACTCCAACTGATCGGAGTCGCCGCGACGTGCAGCCTCGTCTCGTTGCCCCAGAGCCATGGCGGTCTCCCGGACGCCGCGGCCTGGGGGGCCATCCTCTACACAGCGGTTGTTGCCGGCGCGCTCACGATGCTCCTTCAGACGTGGGCACAGGGCCACCTCTCCCCCACCAAGGTGGCCGTCATCATGACCCTGGAGCCCGTTTTCGCCACCGCATTCGCTGTCGCTCTGGGCGGGGAGACCCTGACCGGGCGGCTGCTCGTCGGCGGGTCCTTGATATTGGCCGCCACCATGATCGGAGTTCTTGCCCGAGACAAAAAGCACCTACCGACGCACCACCCCACTGAACACGACGAACCGGATGATCGGGCACGTCCGATACCCACCGAATTCGTTAGAACCGCCCGCACCAACCAAAACCGCTGAACAATAATGTCCACGTCATCAACGAAGATCGACCGAAAAGAGACAACCATGGCAATCACCATCACCCGACGTCAGTTCGGCTTCCTCGCCGGGGCGGCCGTCGCCGCCTCCGGCCTGACCGCCTGTAGTGGCAGCGGCTCCGGAGGTGGGCAAGGCAAGGTCGTGTGGTCCACGTGGGGCTCTCCCGAGGATCTCAAGAGCTACGACAAGTTCCAGGCAGCCTTCATGGAGAAGCACCCGGACGTTGAGCTTGTGTTTCAGCCCACCCCCTCCTACTCCGAATACCACTCAAAGCTTCTGACGCAACTGTCGTCGAGCACCGCACCCGATGTCTTCTACATCGGTGATGACCGTGTCGCGTCCGTCATCCGCAACAACGTGCTTATGCCCATCGGCGACAAGCTGTCCGACACGACGATCAGCGAGGACGACTTCGCCGCCAACGTGCTCGACATCGGCCGGTGGGAGGGCGACTTGTACGCACTGCCCAACGACGTCAATCCGGACACCCTGTGGTACGACAAGCAGGCCCTCGAAGCCGCCGGCATCACCGACGACCCCGCGGAGCTGGCCGAGAACGACCAATGGACGGTCGAAGCCTTCTTCGACATGACTGCCAAGCTGGCAGCTGCCGGCCTCACCGGAGCCGTCTACTGGAACTACTGGGCCACCCATGACGGCTTCATGACGGCCCAGGGCGGCAAGGTCTACGACGACCAGGGCAAGTACGTCGCCCACCAGGACCAGGCGAGCATCACCGCCATGGAGGAATACGCCAAGCGCTTTCAGACGGGCGAGCTGAAGCTGGCAGACCTGCTGCCCGAAGGCGCCGGATCGGACACGCTCCTGGTCACCCACAAGCTCGGGTTCCTCGCCGCGGGCCGTTACACCATCGGCGCCATCCGCGGCGCTGGCGTCGATGAGACCCTCTATGACATCGTCCGCTGGCCCAGCATCGACGGCACTGCCAAGCCCACGGGGGTCGCGGCGTCATACCTGGCCATCAACGCCAAGACCGCCGACCCGGAGGCTGCACTGAAGTTCTTCTCATCCTTCCTCGACGCCGACGGGCAGAAGCTTCGGCTGGAAGGCGCCGGCAACGCCGTGCCGTCCATCAAGGGCGCCGACAACATCGTCCTGGACGAGGGGTATCCGGCACATGCCCAGACCATGCTGGACATGCGGGACATGGGATATTCCAACTTCGCGACAGAGGCTGCCGTCCCGGACCTGTCCAATCAGATCTCCGTGGAGTACATGCAGCCGCTGTATGAGGGCAAGTCCGACGCGAAGTCCACGCTCGAGGCCATCGCGCAGCTCGTCGAGGAAAAGACAGCCTGATGTCCGCCACTGCTGTCCGACGCACGGCGGAGGGGACCTCTCCTCCGCCTCGCAAGACGTGGCGCAACAAGGACCGGCGTTGGGGCATGATCTTCGTCGCACCCCAGGCCATCGGCATGCTGGTATTCACCATCGTCCCGTTCATTTTCGCCTTCATCCTGGCCTTCACCGAGTGGAATGGCTTCGGGATGCCCAATTATGTTGGCCTGGACAACTTCAAGGACCAGCTGACGAGCCCCCTGCTCGGCAAGTCCATCATCAACACCCTGATCATCGCGGTTGTCACAGTCCCCATTGGCCTGTTCCTCTCCATCCTCGTGGCCACTGCCTTGAACAAGATCAAGGGCCGCCCGTTCTACATGGTGTTGTTCTTCGCACCCGTGGTGACCAGCCTCGTTGCCATCGCGTTGATCTGGCAGCAGATCCTGCGTCCCGACGGCGTGCTGTCAGACTTCCTGAGCCGCACCTTCGGCCTGCCGACGATCGACTGGCTGGGCGACCCACGACTCGCCCTGGCTGCCGTCTGCATGGTCACAATCTGGTCCAGCCTCGGTCTCAACGTGGTCATCTTCATGGCCGGTTTGCAGAACGTGTCGCCAGCGGTCCTGGAAGCCGCCGAGATCGATGGGGCCGGAATCTTCAGCCGGTTCTTCAAGGTGATCCTGCCGTTGCTCTCACCGATCATCTTCTACCAGTCCGTGGTGGCGTTCATCAGCTCACTACAGACCTTCGACCTCGTCTTCATCCTCGTGAAGAACGCCGGCCCCGACAATGCAACGCGAACCATCGTCTACCACATCTATGATCTCGGCTTCGCGAAGTCGCAGTTCGGAATTTCCAGTGCCGCATCCATCATTCTGCTCCTGCTTACGCTGCTCATCACGGCAGCACAATTCGCAGCGCAGAAGCGATTCGTTCACTACGAGGGATGAGCGACATGACAACCACACTTGACCCGTCGCCCGTCGAGAGCAAGCCCGCGGGCGCTCCAGCCGAGAACAAGACCCCGGCGCGAAAGATTTTTGGCACCGGCGCCAAGCACCTCATCATTCTCGTCGGCGGCCTGCTCATGGTTGCACCCTTCATCTGGATGCTGCTGACGTCCTTCAAAGGTCTGCCACAACTCCTCCAGGATCCTCTCAGCCTGCTGCCGGAACCCTGGGTCTTCACCAACTTCGCTGATGCCTGGCAGGCGCTGCCGTTCGGGCGCGCCTACTTCAACAGCATCTACATCACCGTCCTCATCGTGGCTGGCACCCTGTTCACCACCACGCTGGCTGCCTACGGGTTCGCCCGCATTCCCTTCAAAGGCTCCAGAGCACTGTTCGTGGTGTTCCTGGCGATGCAGATGGTACCCAAGCAGGTCACCCTCGTGCCGTTCTACTTCCTGATGGCACAGATTGGTTGGATCGACTCCCACTTGGCGATCATCGTTCCGGCCATCATGGTGAATCCGTTCGGCGTGTTCCTGGCTCGGCAGTTCATCATGTCCGTGCCGATCGAGCTCGAGGAAGCCGCAATGATCGACGGCGCCTCCCGGTGGAGGATCTATTGGCAGGTGATCATCCCGACCATCCGACCGGGGCTGGGCGCACTGGCCATCATTACGGCGTTGGACGCATGGAACAGCTTCCTGTTGCCACTGATCCTGCTGAACTCGACCGAGCTGTTCACCGTCCCGTTGCTGCTGTCTCAATTCCAGGGACAGTACGGGGGTATGAACTACGGCTTGGTCATGGCCGCCACCGCCCTGTCCGTGATCCCGATGCTCGTGGCCTTCCTCGTCGGTCAGCGCCAGATCATCAACTCGCTGGCCACATCGGGCCTCGGAGGTCGCTGATGAGTGAACCCTCCCACCAGAAGCTCCCCGTGCTGGACCTCGGTGCCATCCCCTACACGGTGCACTACTCCCGGCTGTTCGTACGCTCCGACGGCAGCCGCCTCACGGTGTACCGAGCCGCCTACGAACGGTCGCTGGACAGCAGCGTTGTCGTCGGGTCCCTCCAGTTGAAGGGCTCGGACGGTGAGGTCCTGCAAGTGGTGCACGCCACGCCCCTCGGCATCGAGTTCGGCGGCGGGGTGTCAATGGTGGTGACCGGGGAAGACACCGTCCACATCGGCACCTTCACAGCGGGGATGCGGATGGAAGCGGACCTCTGTCTGCCCGCTCTGGAAGCCGAGCTGACCACCGAGCGGCTCGTCGTCCCCGACGGCGCCACCATCGTGGAGTTCGATGGGCACACCCACATCGAGCTTGCGAGCGGCGGAGACATCTCAATTGCCTGCGCCGGATCTCTACCGAATCCCGTGGCACACGAAGAAGTGAGGGCCACGACATCCGCTGAGGTGATGGCGTGGCTCGGCCGGTGCCCCACGGTTGCCGATGAGTGGCAGCCGATCGTGAGGCTCTGCTGGTGGGTGCTCGGGGTCAACACCCTGGAGCTTGGCGGCGCCGTCATCGGTCGCGCCGTCGTCCCATCGAAAATCGGTTACGTGGGACTGTGGCAGTGGGACGCCTACTTCATAGCCATCGGACTGCGACACGGTGACCCCGAACTCGCCGCGGAGCAGCTGCGCATCGCGCTGTCCCATCCGCAGGCATCCGGCCAGTTGCCGGACGTCGTCCACGAGGACGGTGTGCTGGCCTCCAGTGACGATCTCCCGCCAGGGGATCTGGAGACGCTGAGGGCAATGGGCGCTCCCAGTCTCCGCAACACCCGGATTCCACTGACCAAGCCACCACTGACGGCACTCGCGGTCGAACTTGTCGCGCAGCAATCCGGCAAGACTCTCGTCGATGAGTTCATCGACACGATTCTGGCTTCCCAGAACTGGTGGTACGAGGAGTCTGATCCCCACGGGAACGGCACTCCGAGCTACCTGCACCCCTACTCCTCCGGACTCGATGATTCACCCATCTTTGACCATGACGCCATCGTCACCTCCCCCGATCTGACCGCCTATCTGATCCTGCAGGATCGCATTTTGGCACGCTGGCTGTTGCAGCGTGACCGTGCGGTGGAGGCCGCCCATTGTTCCCAACGCGCTGACGACGCACTGGCCACCCTCTCAGCGCGATGGGAGCCTCGGCGCGGGTTCTTCCCCAGCCTCGGCGATACGGGTCAAGCACTGAACACCGATGCGGTCGTCGGACTGATGCCCCTGCTTGCCGATGGTTTGCCAGACGACCTGGCCACCGCCCTGGTGGCAGCCACCACGGATCCCGCACGGTACGGCACTGCCCATCGACTCCCCACTGTGGCGGCCGACGATCCCACATTCTCGCCTGAGAGGATGTGGCGCGGCCCAGTTTGGGTGAACATCAACTGGCTCGTGGCGCATGGCATGCATCAACAGGGATTCCATGAAGAGGCCGACGCTCTGGAGCGGGACACCCTCCAGATGGCAACCCTCAGCGGTGGACCGCATGAATACTTCAACCCGCTGGACGCCAGCAAGCCTCCCACATCCACCACATGTTTCGGCTGGTCCTCGGCCTTGCTCGTGGACATGGCCGTCCGCCTGTCCAAAGCTGGCTGAGCCAGCCGATCAGCACCAGGCGGCGCCTGGATTGCCGGCACAAGAGCCGAGAGCTTCAGTGCTTGTCGCGGGGTTCAGTCGTGGGTCTTGCGTTTGACGAGCCCACCTCCCAGTTGGACGCGAGCGCTGACGGCGGATTCGGTGAGACCCTGCGCTGGATGGCGGGAATCTGAGTAGTGGCGTTGATCGCCGATGACACAGGACCCGCCCCTCCGATCAGGAGGAGCGGGTCCATGTCATCGTCTACTAGACCAGCGGGATGTCAGCCGGCTCCGGCTGCTCTCCACGCTCGATCGCCTCAGCGCTGGGCTCCAGTTCGTCGGCCGCCAACGCAGGATCGGAGACCTTCAAACGGTTGATGTAGCGCTGGTACCACCACACGGCGAGTCCCAGGAAGACCACGACGCCACTCACGTTGTAGATGAGAGTCAGCCAGAGCGGCTGGTCGACGGGGAACGTTCCCGCAACGAACACGAACGCGAAGATGACCAGCAGGAAGGTGGCCAGTCCCAAACCGAACGTGCGCGAACCCATTCGGAAATCGCGCTTGACGTGGTCGTACTTGCGACGCAACATGAAGTAGGCCAAGAGGATCAGCAGCGGTGGCAGGAGCGCCGTTGCTGCTGTCATGTTGATGACAATCTGCAGCAGATCGTCGATGTTGCCCGAACCCAGAGCCGGAATGATGAGAATCGGCACAACGATCGCGAACTGGAGCCATGCGGCACGGAAAGGAATGCCTTCGCTGTTCAGCTCGATCAGCTTGGATCCGAAGATGCCCTTGGGGATCTCGGAGAAGAAGATCTTGACTGGGGTGGAGGTCCACATCATCAGGGAGCCAAGTGTGGCTGCCAGCAGAATGAGCCCTACGGCGCGGTTGGTGATGTCCACGGGGAGGCCGAAGTGTCCGGCCAGCGCGCCCATCACGTCGAACAGTCCCGTGGAGAAGCTGAGCGAGCCCACGGGCATGAAGACGTTCATCAGCAGCGAGGCCCCTGCGTAGAGCAGACCGATCATGATGCCTGCGATGACGATGGTGCGAACGAACGCCTTGACGCCGCCGCGCAGGTCGTTCAGGAAGACGCCCACAGATTCGGCGCCTCCCACGCCCTGAATGATCCATGCCAACGTGCCCAGGAATGCCCAGGTCGTGGCGAAGGTACTCAAGTTCGGAGACAACGTCTCAACGTTGATGGGCGTTGCGGGCACGACACCGCCGAAGAGGGACGCCGCCGAGAAGATGATGAACGCGAACGTCAGCGCAATCACGAGCGTGGCCCCGATCGAGGTGATCGATCCGATCAATTTGGCGCCCCGTGTGGAGACCCAGGTGGCCGCGGCGAAGATCACGATCGACAGTCCCGTGATCCACACCTGAGAAAGCGTGCGCTCGGAGCCGTAGAACAGGTACGACGCAAACACCAGGATGAGCGGCAGCAGGGATGCGAAGAAGAACAGGTTGACGAACCAGTAGGTGAAAGCCGTCAGAAAGGCCCATCGGCCGCCCATTGACGTCTTGACCCACTGGTACACGCCTGACTCCGACGTCTTGTTCATGGCCACGAACTCCGCGATCACCAGGGTGAACGGGATGAAGTAGATGATCGTCGCGATGAAGAAGGCGGGGGCGGAGGCCAAGCCGATGGCCACGTTGTTGTTGATGACGTTGCGGATGTTGAAAACGGCCGCAACGGTCATGGTGAGGAGTGCGAATGCGCCGATCCGGCCGCGGTTCACTGTTGCTGAGGACATGGATTCACCTTCTTGTTGTTACTTGTTGTGGAAAGTGGCACCCTCAACCGTGACGTGCAGCTCAACGGCTGCCGCCTCGGCGTCGGGAATGATGCGGGCTGCCTCGTCAATGTCGACGATGCAGATGGCCCCCTCGGGGACGTCGACCATCTCGCCGGAGCCGGTGTAGTGCTGCCGGTCCGAGAGTTCGTCGTAATTCGTTGCTGCGTTGAGGCTGGACTTGGGGGCAACCTCGAGTTGCACTGTGCCACGGGTGCTGGCAACCACCATGTGATAGCGGCGACGTCCCACCAGGCCTTCCTTCGCAAGGGAGACGGCGTCATCAGCCACATAGGTGAGGGAATCGCCAATGGAGTAGGCGACGCCACGGTGCAGGTCGGAGGCGGCATCGATGGCCTCCCCTGTGCGCGACCACTTCTTGGTTCCGCCAAGAATGTCGTCGAACTCGGTACGTGTGTCGAAGAGTCGCATTTCAGTTCTCCTTCGTGGTGCTGGCAGCGGTGGAGGTGAGGGTGCCTGCAGTCAACGGCCGCAGGGAGAAGGCGAAGTTGAAGGCCTCGAAACGGACCCTGTAGGCGTCCAACACCTCGGAACCCCACGAGTTCGATCCCAGACCGAGGACTGCTTCGTTGATGTTGACCGTTACGGTCTCGCGGGTCACCAGATCAGTGCGGTGACGCGCGGCATCAATGTCATCGCTCGTGTACGGCCAGGCCGAGAACGCGAACGGCGTGTCCTGCGCATCGTCGGGCCGGGTGACGAGCAGTCCGTCCCCGTGCGCCGACGCAAGGGCCACCCACCGGACGTCGCCACGGTTGGCGCAGTCCTGCGGCACGACATACGGCGTGAACATCGCGTCCACGTCGCTGGTCCACCTTCCGACGGTGTTGGCCGCCGCAGAGTCCGGATAGTTCTCGCCGGGTCCACGGCCGTACCATTCAACAGCCCGGCTTGTACCCGGCACCTCGAACGACAGGCCGATCCTGGGCACGATGTCGTCATAGCCGCCGTAGGGGGTTCCTGAGACGGAGACGTCAGCACGTCCGTCAGGGGTGATCCGCCACATGAGCTTGGCGTGCATGCCGAAGTCGAGCACAGGTGGAGCTATCCGCTGCTCCATCTCCACCACGACGGTGCCGTCGTCCTCGCGCCACGTGACGGAACGGCAGGAGGTCTGCATGATTTCAATGTGGTTCGGTGTCCACAGGTCGTCGCACTCCTGCTGGTGGTTGTCCACCAGGGGCTTCCAGAAGCCAAGCCGAGGTGACGCCGCGATAACGGGGCGACCGCCAGAGGTCCAGGACGTGATGTCGCCGGTCAACAGGTCAAACACCATGTTTCCGTTCCGCGTGGTGATGCGCAGGGTGGTGTCGTCGGCCTCCGTCGTGATTGCCTCCTCAATACTTGTGACTATCGAGCGGCGCGGCTTGGCATCCACCATGAAGCCGAATCGTCCGAGCTCCCGCATGGGGGCGGTCCAGCTCTCCGACTGCGTCGAGGACACCCGCGCGGTACACAACGTCTCACCGTCCAAAGCCACGTGCAGGTCGACCGGCGTCGTCCACGTCTGACCGGGCGCTACTGCACCGGGGTTGAACACCTCGACGTCGGCAATGGCACCATCGTGCAAGGTCTCCAGTGTCACAACGACATCTTTCAGCGTGGTGAACCAGCGACGGTTCGTGACGCTCAGGACACCGTCGTCATACTCGACCAACACCGGACAGATGACCTGTTTGTACTCGGTGAGGCCGGGGCTGGGCTCCTGCCAGGGGAAGACCAGGCCGTCGATGCAGAAGTTGCTGTTGTTGGGGTAGTCCCCGAAGTCGCCGCCGTACTTGTGATACTCGCGGCCGTCCTCGGTGGTGGCGGCGATGCCGTGGTCGCACCACTCCCAGATGAAGTGGCCCTGGATGGAGTCGTGTTTGTTGAACACCTCCTGGTACTCGCTGAGTCCGCCGGGGCCGTTGCCCATGGCGTGGCCGTACTCGCAGTTGATGCGCGGCTTGGGGTGTGGGTTCTCCCCGAAGTCGTTCATCTGCTGGACACGGGAGTACATGGTGGAGATGACGTCCACGTACTCGGCGTTGCGATCCTCCTCGTAGTGCACGGGCCGGGTGGGGTCGAGTTCCTTGGACCGCTTGTACATGGCCGGGATGTTGCATCCGTAGCCGGACTCGTTGCCGAGCGACCACATGATGATGGAGGCGTGGTTGCGCTGGGCGAGCACGTGGCGTTCGATGCGGTCGACGTAGGCGGTCTCCCACTCCGGATCATCAGTGATGCGCCCGATCTCGCCGACGTTGGCGAAGCCGTGGCTCTCCAGGTCGGTCTCGGCGATCAACATGAGGCCGAGTTCGTCGCACATCTCGTAGAAGCGCGGGTCGTTCGGATAGTGGGCCGTGCGCACGGCGTTGATGTTGTGCTGTTTCATCATCTCGAGGTCGCGGCGCACCCGTGCCATGCCGACGGCGCGACCGGTGTGGTCGTCCCCGTCGTGCCGGTTGACCCCGTGCATCTTGAAGTAGCTGCCATTGAGGTACAGCAGGCCGTCGACGATGGTGACCTCGCTCAGCCCCAGCCGATGCGGCACATGGTCCTCCACCCCGTCGCCGCGGACGGTGATGAGCATGTCGTGGAGGTGGGGGTCCTCCGGGTTCCAGAAATGCGCGTCGGGCAGGGTGACGGTGGCGCTGCCACCAGCCTCCAGCGTGGTGGATGCCAGCTCGACGCCGCCGTCGGAGATGCTCCACTCGATGCTGTCGACTCCGTCAGCCCACGCGGTGAGCGTGACCTCGGCCGCACCGTTGTTGGCGCGGTGGGTACGGACGAAGAAGTCGGTGAGCCGGGCCGCCGGGCGGGTCACGAGGTAGACGTCGCGGAAGATTCCGGAGGCCCACCACATGTCCTGATCCTCGATGTAAGTGGCGTCGGAGAACTGGAGGACCTTGATGGCCAACAGGTTCTCACCGCCGACCACATGCTCAGTGACGTCGAACTCGGCGGCCAGCCGTGAACCCTTCGTCATTCCCACGAAGGCACCGTTGCAGAAGATCTCTGCGTAGCTCTCCACACCGTCGAAGCGCAGGATCACACGCTCCCCATCGGCAGGGGCCTCCAGTGTCATGGTGCGCTGGTATGCGCCAGTGGGGTTGTCAGCCGGCACATGGGGTTGCTCGATGGGAAACGGGTAGCCCTCATCGGTGTATTGCAGGTTGCCGTATCCGTCCATCTGCCACAGGTGCGGGACCTGCACCACGTCCCACCCATTCTGAACCGTGTTGGCGAAGTCGCCGGGCACGCGTCGGGGGTGGTCGAAGAGCCGGAACTGCCAAGGACCGCTCAGGTCAACGAAGCCACGCGACAGCGCACGACAGTTGAGCGCTGCGAGCTCCGGGCTGGCGTATCCGAAGAAATACGCACGTGCGGGAAGTCGGTTGCGGCCGGTGAGATGGGGATTCTCCCAGTCCTGTATGTCGGTCATGGACTTTTCACTCCTTTGTGGGCGGATCACAGACCGCCATGGTCGGATGTAACCGGTTTCATTGGACTGTAGTACATTCATGCACCATTGGGTACCAAACCAGCGAGAAGGCACCGTCCCTTGGGGTATTCGCTCAAGACAATTGCGCAAGAAGGGTGGACAATGGAAACCGGGAAATCCAGGACTCCTCGCGCGGCCGGGCGGGGTTCGGCAACCATCACCGACGTCGCACGCGTCGCTGGCGTCTCCCGCGCAACCGCTTCCCGGGCGCTCAACGACTCCGCCGCCGTGACCGCTCAGACCAAGGCCAAAGTGGCAGCCGCCGTCCAGCAGACGGGTTTTGTCATGAACGCCCAAGGACGCGCCCTTGCCATGGGTCGCGCAGAGTCCATCGCCGTACTCGTGGCCGAACCGCTGGATGAGTTGTTCAGCGACCCCACATACGGGGTGATCCTCCGCGGGATCAGCGAGCGACTGTCAAGCACCCCAACGCTCCCCATGCTTCTGCAGGCCTCCACCGAGTTAGAGCACGAACGCGCCATTCGCCACTTCCGGCACCGGGCCGTCGACGCTGTGATCGACATCACGCCCTACGTCGGCGGCGTCATGCTGGAGGCGCTGGGCAGGCAGAGCCTTCCGGTGGTGCTGTGTGGTCAAATAGAGGACCAGCCCTACGAAGGCATCTTTTCCATCGTCTACGCGGACGACGTCGAAGGGGCATCCATCGCTGCCCACGCGATGCTTGCCCGCGGGCGACGCGATGTGATCGCCATCCTGGGCCCGGAAAACAATCCCGCCGCCACAGATCGACTGTGTGGCTACCGAGCAGTCCTCGGCGACATGCTTGACGACTCCCGCGTTGTCTTCACAGGATGGGATGAAGCCTCCGGTTTCGAGGCCGCGAAACGCCTCGTCGAGACACACCCCACCGTGAACGGTGTGCTGGCTGGTTCTGATCGCATTGCTGTGGGAGCCATGGCTGCCCTGTCCGCCGCCGGGCGATCGGTCCCCCGCGACGTGTCGGTGATCGGCTTCGACGACCACACCATCGCCGCCGGCGCACTACCTGCCCTCACAACTATTCGCCAGCCCCTGCTCGAGCAGGGCCGGCTTGCAGCGGAGCTGGCCCTGGACATGATCGACGGTGACCCACCGAGGACGATCATCCTGCACACCGAGCTCATCCATCGTGGAACGCTGTAGTTCTGCCCAACCAGCCGCGCAGCCTCGTCCAAGGACCGCGAAATGTTCGCTCCAGGGCCACTTCACGCCGATCGGGGCACCGATGTTGGTGCCGTCTGGCGTCAAATACCGCACCGCCAATCGGAATCGTCAAGACCAACGATGCACATCGCCGGCGCTGCACATCAGGGTTGACGTTCCCCAAAAGATGGGCGGGCAATCGCGTCAGTCGTCGGCCTTTCGCGACGATTCGTGGGCATCGGCGCGGGCCTCTCTTCGGGTCAACATGCGTCGTACCGCATGGCCGACGGTGGCCGCGTCGTCTCCCTGTGGCAGCGCCCAGTGCTTGTACCGGGACAGCAGCACCAAGCCAGCACCCACGAGGGTGGCAACGACGGAGCCCAGCGCGGTGTAGTCGAGTTCGGTACCCAGCACCGTGATGGCCGCAGCCACCATCGCCCAGGTTGCGTAGATGGTGTTGCCGCCCAGAATTGCGGGCACCTGTCGCAGCACCATGTCCCGGACGAAGCTGCCACCCACCGCAGTGATGGTGCCCAGCAGAATGGCGGGCAGCCAGCCATGTCCCAGCCCAATGGTCTTGGCGGCTCCCACCGCGGCCCAACAGCCGACCGCAAGCGCGTCGATGGGCGGATAGACCTTGTCCCACCAACGCCCGCCAATGCGCACCAAAGTCACCACCAGCGCACCCGCGATGGCGGTGCCGAGGTAGCGTAGGTCGACGATGGCGATCGGGGGCCCAGCCTGCAGCAGTGTGTCGCGGATCAGGCCTCCGCCGAGCCCGGACATGATCGCAAGCACCCCAAGACCGAGGGGATCCAGCCGGGCATTCTTGGCGATGACCGCCCCACACACCGCGTTGAAGAAGACGCCGATGAGGTCCAGCCATTGCAGAAAGCCGGTGAGGGCAACATCCGTCATGAGGCGCTCCTGATGGGTGCTCGTGTGCTGCAACGAGGCCGCAAGCCACATCCCATGGTTGCTCCATGGGGGTGGCTGGCTCCACCCGAGATGAGCGGTCGCCTCGCTGGGAGTCTAGTGGTCACGACGCCACCCCAACAGTCGCGCGCCACCGCCAGGTGAGAAGACCACAGATGCGTCGGTAGCGAGTTGAGTTTGCGGTGGCGTCTGAAATACCCAGCCTTCCAGCTTGATGAGTGAGTGCTCACTCACTACAATCGACCAGTGACCAGAGCCACCCCCATGCCCCCGGAGCAACGCAGGGCCGCCATCGTTGATGCGGCGCTGAAACTGCTGGAAGACAGCGGGCCCGAGTTGACCACACGCAAAGTGGCGGAAGCCGCAGGCGTCGCCGAGGGCACTCTCTTCCGCGTGTTCCCCACCCTGCCCGATCTGCTGGGTGCCACCTATACGGAGTTCCTCTCCCAGGAACGCCTGCTGGCCCGGCTCGCCACCGTCGAACTGGGCGACACCCTGGAATCCAAAACCCTCGGCTGCGTGCGCGGCATCGTGGACTACTTCACGCACATCCACGCCGTACTCCCGCCGCCGCGCCACGAGACGGTCAACGCACCCCATGCCGTCTGCGTCCGGGACGCCCACAAGGAACGCTTCGCTGATCTCCGCGACTGGGTGGTCCGGATCCTCGCCCCCCACGCCGACGAACTCACCGTCACCCCTGAGACGTACGCCCACTACATCAAGGCCCTCGCCATGGGGCTCGCCATGGCCAGGCCGGGCGCGCTCACACCTGAAGACCTCACACGTTTCGCCCTCGACGGAGCCCGACGGAAGGACCGCCCGTGATACGCAGGCTGGCCACACTGATCAACCGCTACATCCGCCAGTACTGGGGCCTCCTGGTCCTCGTGGTGGCACTGCAGGTCGTGGCGACAATCATGGCGCTGTATCTGCCCACGTTGAATGCCCGCATCATTGACGAGGGCGTCGTCAAGGGTGACACCGACTTCATCTGGGGCACCGGCGGGGTCATGCTGATACTGGCGCTCGTGCAGGGGCTCGGGCAGGTGGGGGCTGTGTACTTCGGTGCTCGCGCCGCCATGCTCTTCGGCCGCGACGTGCGAGGCGCCCTCTTCGACCGCACCCTGGCGTTCTCCAGCCGCGAGATGAACCACTTCGGTGCGCCGTCTCTCATCACCCGCACCACCAACGACGTCCAGCAGGTCCAGATGCTGGTGATGATGACCACCAT
This sequence comes from uncultured Tessaracoccus sp., assembly GCA_965364045.1. GTDB lineage: Bacteria > Actinomycetota > Actinomycetes > Propionibacteriales > Propionibacteriaceae > Arachnia. Next base: position 27,570 of record CBDTVQ010000003.1, read on the forward strand.
CATGTTGGTGGGCGCCCCCATCACGATGGTGGGTGGCGTCGTCATGGCGCTGCGAGAGGACGCCGGTCTGAGCTGGACGATCCTCGTCGCCGTCGTGGCGCTGGGAGCCGGCATTGCGGTACTGGTCACCAGGATGGGGCCGCTGTACGCCACCATGCAGAAGCGAATCGACAACCTCAACCGAGTGCTGCGGGAACAGATCACCGGCATCCGCGTGGTCCGTGCCTTCGTGCGCGAGGACCACGAGGCCATTCGCTTCCGGACGGCCAACACGGAACTGGTGGACACAGCCACCAGTGTCGGCCGTCTCATGGCAGTGCTGTTCCCCTTCGTCACGTTGATCCTGAACGTCTCCACGGTGGGCGTGATGTGGTTCGGTGCCCAGCGCATCGACACAGGTGACATCCAGATCGGCCAGCTGACCGCCTTCCTGGCGTACCTGATGCAGATCCTGATGTCGGTCATGATGACCACGATGCTGCTGGTGCTGGCGCCGCGTGCCGCAGTGTGCGCCGACCGCATCCTGGAGGTGCTGGACACCGAGTCCTCCGTGTCGCCACCCGAGACGGCCCTGGCACCCCACCACGACAACGGTGTGGTGGTCTTCGACGACGTCAGCTTCTCCTACCCCGGAGCCGAGGAACCCGTGCTCAAACACGTCAGTTTCGAGCTGCACCCGGGCCGCACCACCGCCGTCATCGGCTCCACAGGCTCCGGTAAGACCACCCTGGTGAGCCTCCTGCCCCGGCTGTTCGACGTCACAGGCGGCCACGTGCTGCTCGACGGCGTCGACGTCCGGGACATGGATCCCGAACAGCTGTGGGCCCGGGTGGCGATCGTGCCGCAGAAGCCCTACCTGTTCTCCGGAACCGTCGCCAGCAACCTGCGCTACGGCAACCCCGAGGCGGGTGACGACGAGATGTGGGAGACGCTGCGCATCTCCCAGGCCGACGGCTTCGTCCGCGAACGGGAGGGCGAACTCGAGTCCGCGATCTCCCAGGGCGGCACCAACGTCTCCGGGGGCCAACGGCAACGCCTGGCCATCGCCCGGGCTCTCGCCAAGGACGCCGAGGTGTTCATCTTTGATGACTCCTTCTCCGCCCTCGACGTGGCCACCGACGCCCGCCTCCGCACGGCACTGG
>CBDTVQ010000004.1:0-21209 GCA_965364045.1 uncultured Tessaracoccus sp.
GCGAATCAGGCTTCAACGATCCACCCGCCATCATCATCGTCACCGTCGTGGTCTCCGATGCCTGGAACCAGGGCTCCATCATGGCGATGCTCGGCACCGGGCTGTACCAACTTGTGGGCGGCACACTCATCGGGTTGGTGATCGCACGGATCGGACAAATCATCCTGCAGCGCGTGTCGCTGCCGTCCGCCGGCCTGTACCCGCTGGCCACGCTGGCCATCGCCATGGTTGCCTTCGCGCTGGGCGGAATCGCCGGTACATCCGGGCTGCTCGCGGCCTACGCTGCCGGGCTGTGGCTCGGCAACCAGGTGCTCCCCCACCACAAGACCACGGAGGGCTTCACCGAATCACTGGGGTGGTTGGCCCAGATCGGGCTGTTCGTCATGCTGGGGCTGTTGGCGTCGCCGTCGCTGCTGCCGGCCGCGATCATTCCAGCTCTCGTGATCGGCTCGGCACTCACCTTCGTGGCCCGGCCTCTGTCTGTGTTCATCTGCATGACACCGTTCAAGGTGCCCTGGCGCGAACAGGTCTTCACGTCCTGGGCCGGCCTGCGTGGGGCGGTCCCCATCATGTTGGCCACCATCCCTGCGACGCAGAATCTGCCAGGCGCAGACCAGATGTTCCACATCATCTTCCTGCTGGTCACAGTGTTCACCCTGTTGCAGGGCCCCACCCTGCCGTTGGCCGCGAGGCTGGCCGGTGTCACGGAAGAGCTGTCCCCCCGGGCGGTGCGCTTTGATTCCTCCCCCATGGAGGGGCTCAACGCCTCCATGATGCAGTTCGAGGTGCCGGGGGACACCAAGCTCGTCGGGCTCTACGTCGCCGATCTTCGGCTCCCACGCGGTGCCGTGATGTCCATGCTGATCCGTGGCAGGGAGATCCTGGTTCCCGACGGGCAGATGCGCCTGCGATCCGGCGATCACATGGTGCTGGCTGTGCCCAACAGCGTGCTGGAACGTACCCAGAATCGCCTGGAACTGTTGGCCGAGCACGGCAGCCTTGCGCGCTGGGTGGCCTCAGGTCGCAACCGACGCGCCCTGATTGGCGAGACGCGCAAGCGGAGTGTGGACGAGGACTGACCCGTTGCTGGGATCCTCGACAAATCCCCGAGCGATCACTGGAACGCCAACCTCATGGGAAAACGCCAACGATAGATCTCAGGCATTCTCTGTTTGGGTTGGTGATCCGGTCTTCGGTGACGGCCCCGGCCCACTCGAGCATGGCACGATGACTGCTGCGACCCTTCGGTCGTCACCCACCTTTCGAAGAGGACGAACGATGATCCGCCGCTACAGACGCAGCATCGGTGTGCTGATTGTGAGCAACCTGCTCGGCGGAATCGGCGTGGCATCCGGATTCGCCGTCGGCGGGCTGCTCGCGCAAAGTCTGGGCGGCACCTCCATGGCCGGGTTGGCGCAGGCCGCCAGCACCCTGGGGGCCGCCATTGCAGCCGTGCCGCTCGCGAACGTTGCTGCCCGACGCGGCCGTCGGGTCTCACTGAGCCGGGGATATGCCCTGGCCACAGTCGGCGCCCTGCTGATCGTGACCGCCGCACTCACCAGCCAGATCGTCGTGATGCTGCTGGGCATGAGCCTGTTCGGTGTTGCCCAGGCCGTCAATCTGCAGACCCGCTACGCCGGAGCCGAGAACGTCCAGCCCGCCAGACGGGCGCGCGCGATGTCGATCGTACTGTGGGCCACGACCGTCGGCGCCGTCGCCGGCCCCAACCTTGCCGGGCCGGGCGACGCTTTCGGAGCCGGGTTCGGGCTGCCGCAGTACGCCGGACCCTTCCTCTTCTCCGTGGTGGCGTTCGCAACCGCCGCCACCGTGATCGCCGTCCTCTTTCGTCCCTCCCCCGATCACCAGCAACAGGTGGCAAGTGCTGCTGAGATCGTCGACGCGACGCCACCAGTCGGGGCGCTGGGCGCGCTCCGTTGGGCTGCCGGTGACCCCGTGGCACTGTTCGCCGTGGTCCTCATCGCGACCGCGCATGCCGTCATGGTCATGGTGATGGTCATGACCCCCGTGCACATGGGGAACCAGGGTGACACTCTCCAACTGGTCGGCATCGTGATCAGCCTCCACGTGCTCGGCATGTACGCACTCAGCCCCGTGTTCGGTTTGATGGCCGACCGGTTTGGCCCGATGCTGGTGGCCATGGTGGGTATCGCCGTGCTGGCTGCTGCCTTGGGGACGGGGTATGTGGCCGCGACCGGGGGCACCGGGCTGACCATGATCGCACTGACGCTGCTCGGCCTGGGCTGGTCCGCCGCCGTGATCTCATCATCGGCACTGGTGACGGCCCGGGCACCGGAGCACGTGCGGGTGGGACTGCAGGGAGCCACCGACGCAGGTATGAATTACGCGGGGGCCGCGGCTGCTGCGGCCGCCGGAGCCATCCTCGCCTCCGGCGGGTTCGAAGCCCTCAACATCACCGCGGCAAGCATCCTGCTTCCCGCGACCCTGCTGCTCGTCCGGGCGCTGATCTCGGACAAGAAGCCGCGCGCAACAGCTCCTGTCGTTCCCTGAGGGAACACGCCCGCGCTGTTCTCCCAGCTTCCAGACCCTTGACCGACCGAACACGCCGCACCCGCTGCGGAGCGTCGAGCCAGGAAACGACCAGACACGCCACACTCAGTGCGCGTCGTCGACGCATACGTCGTCGTGACCACTGGATGCGGTGTGTCCGGTTGTCCTGATCCCCAGCGCTCGTCAAGTTTGAACCCGGGTGACCAGACCGGCTGAAACAATGGTCCAACTCTGCGAAAGGACCACTTCCCATGGCCAACAAGCCGAAGAATCTGTGGCTCAACGATCCCCGCGAGGTGCTGCGCGCCGGTGAGGGGTTTGACCTCGCCACCGTGAACCGCAACAGCTCACCCGGCTGGGACGGCGGCAAGAAGGAGGCCAAGGCACTGATGGCGTCCCGGGCTGCGCTGCTCCCGGAACTGCAGGAGCGGCTCTTCGCTGAAGGCCGAACCGGCGGGAAACGCTCCGTTCTGTGCATCATCCAGGGCCTCGACACCGCCGGCAAGGGGGGCGTCGTTCGCCACGTGATGGGTGCCGTTGACCCACAGGGGGTCGCGCTCAGCTCCTTCGGCGTTCCCACCGAGGAGGAAGCGAAACACCACTACCTCTGGCGCATCCGCAAGGCCCTGCCGCCAGCAGGACAGATCGGCGTGTTCGACCGCTCGCACTACGAGGATGTCCTCGTGGTGCGAGTCAACGATCTCGTACCCGAGGAGACCTGGGAGAAGCGCTACGAAGAAATCAACAAGTTCGAGGCTGACCTGGTGGCCAACGGCACCATCGTCCTGAAGTTCGCAATGATGGTCTCCCACGATGAGCAGGGACTTCGGCTCATGGAACGGCTGGACCGCTCGGACAAGCACTGGAAGTACAAGACCGGTGACCTGACCACCCGCTCAAAGTGGCAGGAATATCAGAGCGCCTACCAGGCAGTATTTGAGAAGACGAGCACCGAGCACGCTCCCTGGTTCGTGCTCCCGGCTGACCACAAGTGGTTCCCACGCCTGGCCATCACCGAGATCCTCACACGCACCCTCAGTGAGATGGACCTCAACTGGCCAAAGCCGCGATGGAGCGTCGAGACGCAGCGCCGCAAGTTGGCTGAATCCATGTCCACCGAGTCACTCATCACGTCGCTTGACGAAACGCACGACAACGTTGAATCCGCCATGGCCGACAGCATCGAGGTGCGCCACGAAGTGGCAGCCATTCCCGGCATCGACGACGCCCGGGCTGCGGAAGTCGCCGCCGCGCGCAAGAAGGCCTGGCTCAAGGAGATCGACGCCGCCGTGGCGCAGAAGCAGGAGATCCTCGGCGGCCGTGCCGACCTTCCGAAGAAACTGAAGAAGAAGCTCAAGAAAAAAGGCTGAGGACTGGTGCCTGATTTTGGTCCGCGACTCGGGAGGTGCAGATCCTCTGTCGCCACCAGCCCTGAGTTGCGAACCAGAATCAGCGAGGACGGCTCGGACCTCAGTCGCAGGCCTCGCGAACGGCTGCACGCTCGGCATCCGAAAGGGATGCGCAGAAACCTTGCAGGGCCCCGAGCCGGACTGCTGGCGGAACATCCTCCAGGGCATCGGCCATGTCTCGCGCCACCACGACGTCCTGGCTGTCGGCCGGCAGATATCGCCAGGCCCGGTCCACGCGCTCCCTGGTGACCAAGTGCTTCTTTGCAAGGCGGTCCAGCACGGTCATGACGGTGGTGTAAGCCAGATCGCGGCCCGTGTCGAGCCCTTCAAGGACGTCAGCGACGCTCCTGGGGGAGGAACTGTCCCACAGGAGCTCCAACACCGACTGCTCGAGTGGTCCGCGTTTTGCCATAGCCGCAATCATAGGGCGCGCGGGGTGCGACAGGGTGTTCCCAAGTTGGTTACCACGACGCCCGGTAGTAGAATATCCGCATGGACTCAGTAGCCCTTGGCAGGTGGCAGTTCGGCATCACGACTGTTTACCACTTCCTCTTTGTACCGATCACGATCGCCCTGGCGACGATGGTGGCCGTCCTCCAGACCATTTGGTACAGGACAGGCCATGCTCGCTACCTGCAGCTGACGAAGTTCTTCGGGAAGCTACTGCTGATCAACTTTGCCCTCGGCGTCGTCACCGGCATCGTTCAGGAATTCCAGTTCGGCATGAACTGGTCCGAGTACTCGCGCTTCGTGGGCGACGTCTTCGGTGCACCCCTGGCGCTCGAGGCGCTGCTGGCCTTCTTCCTTGAATCCACCTTCCTCGGCTTGTGGATCTTCGGCTGGCACAGGCTGCCCAAGCTGCTTCACCTCATGACCATCTGGATGGTGGCGTTCGGGACCCTGCTCTCGTCCGTGTTCATCCTGGCGGCGAACTCCTGGATGCAGAACCCCGTCGGCACCACGTTCAACAACGGGCGCGCCGAACTCGATGGCATGCAGGGATTCCTCGAAGTGCTCACGAACCCGGTGTTCCTGGTCACGTTCCCCCACGTCATCACCGCCGCCTTCATGACGGCCGGCGGGCTCATGGCTGGTGTATCCGGCTGGTGGCTCCTGAAGCTGCGACGTGAGGGCGCCAGCCGAGATCCCGAGGCAGTGGGCGCACACCGCTTCGCCATGAGAATGGGCGCCTGGGTGCTCATCGTGGCCTCCGTGCTCACCATCGTCTCCGGAGACCTGCAGGGCAAGATCATGACGCAGGTGCAGCCCATGAAAATGGCGGCAGCAGAGGGGCTCTTCAAGACCGAGACCAACGCCGCCATGAGGCTCCTTGTCATCGGAGACCTGGACGCCAAAAAGGAGATCTTCTCCATCGAGATTCCCGGCCTGCTCACCCTGATCTCCGGCCACGAGACCGTGCAGGGCGTCGACGACCTGCGCGAGCAGTACGCGGCCGAGGGGTTCAAGAAGGACGACGGTACGCAAACCCAGTTGCAGGAGGAGTATGCCTCCGAACTGGCCGCAAACTATCCGGGTGTGGACCCGGCGCCCAACATCATCATGTCGTTTTGGACCTTCCGTCTGATGATCGGTCTCGGCATGGCCGGCACGCTGCTGGGAGCAGTGATGCTGTGGCTGCTTCGCAAGGACAGATTGCCCCCCGAGGGCAAGTTCTGGGACCTCATCTGGACGCCTGCAATGTTCGCGATGCCGCTGCTGCCACTGTTCGCCATTTCCCTGGGCTGGATCTTCACCGAGATGGGCCGCCAGCCGTGGCTCGTCGCGGGCGTGATGCCCACGGCTGCCGGCGTCTCCACCAGTGTCAGCGCCATGTCGGTCCTGATCTCGATGATCGTCTACACGCTGCTGTACGGCGTCCTGGCTGTGATCGAGGTGAGGCTGTTCCTGTTGTACGTGAAGAAGGGCCTGCCCGAGGACACCGACGTTGAACTCGACGACCACACGGACGAGGACGCCCCCATGTCCTTCGCGTACTGACAGCGACAAGGAACCTTCATGATGCTGCTTGAATCCGTGCCCACACTGGCACTCGTCTGGTACATGCTGATCGTCGTCCTCTGGCTGGGCTTCTTCTTCCTCGAGGGCTTCGACTTCGGCGTCGGCATGCTGCTGCCCATCCTCGGCCGCACCGAGAAGAAACGTCGCGTACTCATCAACACCATCGGCCCCGTCTGGGACGGGAACGAGGTGTGGCTGCTGACCGCGGGTGGTGCAATGTTCGCCGCCTTCCCGGGTTGGTACGCCTCACTGTTCTCCGCCCTCTACCTTCCGCTGCTGCTGATGCTCGTGGGCCTCATCCTCCGCGGTGTCGCCTTTGAGTACCGGGCGAAGCGGCCGGAGGCGAAGTGGCGCAACATGCTGGACTGGTTCGCCATCGTGGGTTCCTTCCTGCCGACGCTGGTGCTGGGCGTTGGCTTCGCCAACTTCGTCATCGGTTTGCCGAACGACGGCCTGCTGTTCAACGGCACCTTCTCCGGGCTCTTCAGCCCCTACGCGCTGCTGGGCGGCGTGATGCTGCTGGCCCTGTTCCTGACGCATGGCGCCACATTCATCACACTCAAGACAGCTGGGATGATCCACGACAGCGCTCGCGCTCTCGTCAGAACCATCGGCTGGGCAACCGTCGTTCTTGTGGCGGCCTTCGTCGTACTCCAGAACATCTTCTGGCCTGCGGAATCCAACTTCGGCGACTTCACAGTGCTCGCCTGGCTGGCCGCCATCATCGCCGTCACGACGCTGGCGGGCTCGGTCCTGTTGACCACTCGTGGCCGCGAGGGCTGGGGCTTCATTCTCGGTGGCCTGGCCATCGTGTCGCTGTTCAGCGGGATCTTCCTGAAGATGTACGGCAACCTTGGTTTCGCGGTTGACGGCGGTGTGGCGGTCACGGACCACCTGAACATCATCACAGCCGCCTCCTCGCCCACCACCCTCACGATCATGACCTGGGCTGCAGTCATCTTCGTGCCGATCGTCATCGGCTACCAGTCCTGGAGCTACTGGGTGTTCAGGCGCCGCATCAGCACCAAGAACATTCCCGACGATGTCGAGGCGGTGGCCTGAGCTTTCATGGCAGGACCCATTGATCCACGACTGCTGAAGCGCGCAGGGGCGACCAGGAATTACCTGGTCGCCTCTGTCGTCGTCGGCCTGCTCACCGCCGGTCTATTGATTCTCCAGGCCGGGCTACTGGCGCGCGGGATCAGTCATGTCTTCCGCGAGAGGGCGCTGCCGGAGAACTGGGGAGTCATTCTTGGCGGGCTGGCCGCGGTTTTCGCAGCGCGCGCAGTGCTGTCCTGGCTGAACGAGACCTTGGCCCAGCGATCAGCTGCGAGCGTGAAATCGCAGCTCCGTCGCGACGTTCTGTCAGCGCGGCTCGCCAGACCACGCGACTCCGCGACCTCATCAGCCTCCATGATCAACGTCGTCACCACCGGGCTCGACGATCTGGACGGCTACTTCTCCAAATACCTCCCCCAGCTGGGTTTGGCGGCAACCGTCCCGTTCCTCGTGGGCGGCGCGATCCTGCTCACCGATTGGCAGTCCGCCATCATCGTAGCCTTCACACTGCCGCTGATTCCCATCTTCATGGCGCTGGTGGGCTGGACCACCGAGACCGCGACGAAGAAGAGTTTTGCCGTGTCGGATCGGCTGGCCAACCACTTCGCCGACCTCATCGAGGGGCTCCCCACACTCCAGGCATTCGCTCGGGCGCGGGCGCAACGTCGTGGCGTCGAGCTCGGCGAGGAGAAGTACCGGAGCGCGACGATGCGGGTGCTGTACGTCTCCTTCCTCTCCGCGCTGGCCCTGGAGCTGCTTGCCAGCCTTTCGGTGGCCGTCGTGGCCGTCACCGTCGGCTTCCGGCTCGTGTACGGCGACATTGGCTTCGAAGCGGCCCTGTTTGTTCTCGTCCTGGCCCCCGAGGCTTTCCTCCCCGTACGCCAGGTGGGCGTCCACTTCCATGACTCCGCCGACGGCGTGGCCGCGGCCGATGCCGCGTTCACCTTCACCGACGCCGGGACTCTCATCTCCGGCGATACGGCGGTTCCTTCCGACCTCCGCATCCGCTTCGAGGACGTCGGCTACACCTACCCCGGCGGCGAATCCCCTGCCCTGAAAGACTTCAACCTCTCGATCGAGCCCGGCGAGGTGCTCGCAGTCCGCGGCACCTCCGGGGGCGGCAAGTCCACAGCGCTGGCGCTCCTGATGGGTTTCCTGCACGCCGATTCCGGCCGCGTGTCCGTGGACGGCGCGGATCTCTCCGAGCTGGACCAGCGCGCATGGCGGCGTGAGCTGGCCTGGGTGGCACAGGAGCCGGGGATGCTGAACGGCACGGTCGCTGACAACGTCCTGCTCGGCCACCCCGGGGCTTCCGACGGCGACGTCGCGACCGCCTTGATCGATGCCGGCGCCAATTTCGACGGCACCAAGAGCGTCGGGGACGACGGCGAGGGCCTGTCCGCAGGCGAGCGCCGTCGCGTCGCCCTGGCGCGTGCCCTCCTGCGCATCCGTCTCGGCGGAGCCAAGCTTCTCGTCCTCGACGAGCCGACGGCGGGGCTGGACTCCAGCACCGAGGCCGCCGCCATCGAGGCCGTCCGTGCTTCGGGCGTCGGCGCCGTGATCGTGACGCACCGACCGGCCGTGATGGCTGCCGCCGACCGCGTCATCGAGCTGGGAGGCGTCGGATGAGACGTAGCCGCACCCTCCGGCTCCTGACGGAACTCCTCGCATCCGACCCCCGTGGCAAGCGACGATTCAGCCTGTCGGTACTGCTGGCCTCCATGGCTTCCGGGGCCTCCGTCGCACTCATGGGATTGTCCGCCTGGCTCATCAGCCGCGCGGCCGAGATGCCGCCCGTTCTTTTCCTGCAGGCCGCTGCGGTGGGGGTGCGATTCTTTGGCATCTCCCGTGGTGTGTTCCGCTACGTGGAGCGGCTCGTGGGCCACGACGTCGCCCTGCGCATGCAATCCGCTCTGCGCATCCGCGTCTACGAAAAGCTCTCAGCAACCACCCTCATCGGGCGGCGACGGGGAGACCTCCTGACCCGAGTGGTCGCCGACGTTGCCGCAGTGCAGGACCTGGTGGTGCGGGTGCTCATCCCCGTGCTGTCCGCCTCGCTGGTGATTGTTGGCACCACGGTTGTGCTGGCGCGTTTCAGCCTGGCGTCCGCCTTGGTTCTACTCGTCACGGCCATCGTTGCCGGTGCACTGCTGCCCCTGTTCGCACAGCGCGCCTCTCGCAAGGCAGATCTGGCGGCCGTCCCCACCCGTGGCGCACTGGCCGACGGCGTGCGCGAACTCTCCCGCACCACGGGCGACCTCGTTGCCTATGGCGCCGAGGACGCCGTGCTGGAGGACCTACTGGCAATCGATGACAAGCTGCGACGACAGGAGGCCCGCGCCGCATGGGTGCGTGGCGTGGCAACCGCCGGACAGATCATCGCTGCAGGCACCGCCGTGGTCGCGGCGCTCGCCATCGGTGGGCCAGCCGTCGCATCCGGCAATCTGGCCCCTCGACTGCTGGCCGTCATAGTCCTGACGCCCCTGGCCCTGCACGAGGTGTTCGGCGCGTTCACATCGGCCGCGCAGACCTGGACCCGCTCTCGCGCGGCCCTGACACGGATCACCGATGTGCTGGACGCCGATCCCGTCGGCGCAGGCGATGTCACTGAATCCGATGACCCTGCACCCGGCCTGGAGCTGCGCGATGTCAGCGTCGGCTGGCCCGGTGCCGGCGTCGTCCAGGAATCTCTGAACTTTCACGTCGATCCCGGTGAGCGCGTCGCACTGGTGGGGGCCTCCGGCATTGGCAAGACGACGGTGGCCGCCACTGCCATGGGCCTCATTCCGCCACTGTCGGGCACCATGCGTCGCGCCAACAAGGTGGGGTATCTGGCACAGGACGCCCACATCTTCACCACTTCGGTGGCCGAGAACGTCCGCATTGGCAACAAGGACGCCACAGATCAGCAGGTGGCTCTCGCACTGCTCGGCGCGGGTCTCGAGATGTCCGCGGACCGCCTGATCGGCGAGGCCGGCACCACGCTGTCGGGTGGCGAGCGTCGCCGTCTCGCCCTGGCTCGCGTCCTGGCCGATAAGCGCGAACTCCTGATCCTCGACGAACCGACGGAGCACCTGGACACTGCCACAGCCAGGGCCCTCATGGAGGACGTGTGGCGCGCGACCGAGGGGCGAGCGGCACTCGTCATCACGCACGACCCTGAACTCATCAAAGCCTGCGACCGCGTCGTCCGCCTCTCCTGACGGCCCCGCACGTCACGCCGCAGCGGCTGATCACGACACCTCGAACCGACCAGACACGCCACAACCACTGACCGCCACGCCGTATGCGTCCGTGGCGAGCACTCGACGAGGCGAGTCCGGTCAGCCCTTGCCGGGGACCGACGATGACAGCAGGACCGGCGCGCTTTCCTGCCAGGGGGCTCAACCACAGGGGTGGAGGGGGCCGATAGTGTGGTGCATGTGACCGATCAGCCCGCGAGGAGTGCCGCCACCCGGCCACTGACGGTTGCGCAGTTCGTCGACAACTACGGCCCCGGCAGCAACGGGCTGATGTTTGCCGTGCAGCAACTGGAGGGCAACCTCCTGGACGCCGGCCACAAGGTGGTGGTGGTTGCACCGCGCGCCACGGGCCCCAACCCGCACCACGGTCGCGAGGGTCGTCGCGAGATCCGGTTACCGTCGGTCAGAATCCCGAACATGCCCACGCGCGTTGCGAACGGTCGGCACTTCGACAGGACCATCGACCGGATCGGGGAGATTCGCCCCGACGTGATTCACGTGCACGGATTCGGCACCGTGGGCGTACTCGGTGTGTGGGCGGCGCGACGCCTCAACATCCCCATGATGCTCACGTGGCACACAGACTTCGACGCCTATGCAGATCACTACTCCACCCTGATGCCCCTTCTCACCGGCGTGGTTCAGGCCTTCGCCCGCATCAGCAAGGGCGAACTCGTGGACACCGAGGACCTCAGGGAAGCCGCCATCCGGTACGAGGATCGTGGCCGCTCCACCGCCTCGTTGCTCGGGGTGTGCCAGAAGATGCTGGAATCCGCGCAACTCGTGACCACGCCGTCGCCAAAGACGGCGGTGCGTTGCCGGGAGATCGCACCGTCGGCGAACGTTGTCGTGGTGCCCAACGGCGTGGATGCCTTGCCCCCGGGACCGCCTCCGGTTGCCCGCGAAGCCGGTCCGCTGATTCTCTACGCGGGCCGCATCGCGCCGGAGAAGGGCATCCCGCTGCTGTGCGAAGCCTTCGAGCTCGTCTCGGCGCAGCGGCCCGACGCCCGTCTCATGGTGGTGGGTGACTGGCAGCGCTACCCCCGCATCAAACGGGTCCTTGCCCACGGCCAACGGCGTGGCAACGTCATCCTGCCCGGGGAACAGAAGCGTGAAGCCCTGGGCGCCTTCTACGGCATGGCCGATGTCTTCGCTTTTCCCAGCCAGACCGACACGCAGGCACTCGTCCTGCACGAGGCCGCGCTCGCCGGCCTGCCCATCGTTTCCGTGGATCCGGGGCTGCAACTGGTACTCGAACCCGGTGTGAACGCCGAACTGACACGCCCGACGGCTGCATCGCTGGCGGCCGGTCTGATGCGCATCATCAACAAGCTTGATGACCCCGTGTGGCGTGAGCAGGCCGCGGCGACGTCGAAGCGGCTGGCAGGGCAGTGGACCATTGAGTCGCAGGCCATCGAGATGCTGGGGCTGTACGAACAAGTGGCCAGCGGCGCTATCGTCGCGGTGTGAGCCATCCCCCTGCCGCTGTTCCCCGGGCGCACTAGGGTGGCTCCATGAGCCTGCCGATCAGCCGCATCCCAGATCCCCACGACGCCCCCACACTGCGCTGGGGCATCCTCGCCCCCGGTGGCATCGCCCACTCGTTCGCGCATGCCGTGCGCAAGCACACGCGCCAGGACATCGTCGCGGTGGGTTCACGCTCGAAGGACAGGTGCGAAGCCTTCGGTGATGAGTTCGACATCGAACGCCGCTACGACAGCTACGAAGCCCTGGTCGCCGACGATGACATCGACGCCATCTACGTCGCATCCCCCCACAGCCACCATGCCGAACACGCACAGCTCGTCATCCAGGCTGGCAAGCACGTCCTCGTGGAGAAGGCCTTCACCCAGACCGCCGACGAAGCACGCGAAGTGGTCGCGGCTGCACGCGGCGCGGGAGTCACCTGCATGGAGGCCATGTGGACGCGGTTCCTGCCGCACGTCGACGTCGTCCGTCAGTTGCTGGCCGAAGGTGCCCTGGGTGACATCGAAGTTTTCGAGGCCGATCACGGCCAGTACTTCGATTACGATCCCGAGTTTCGTCTCTTCAACCCGGCCCTCGCGGGTGGCGCCATGCTGGACCTCGGCGTCTATCCGGTGTCCTTCGCGTCGTTCGTCCTCGGCGCCCCCGGACGGGTCCGCGCCGTCGGGACACGTGCCCAGTCCGGCGTGGACCGACAGGTGAGCATGATCTTCGACGGATTCGACGCCCACCCGAGCGCACATGCCCTGCTGAACACCACTCTGGCCGCGAAGACACCCACCACAGCAACCATTGCCGGATCACTTGGCCGCATCGAGATTCCAGGTGACTTCTACGCGCCCCAGGGAATCCGGTTCATCCCGCGTGGCGGGGATGAGGAGCGTTCTCCCGCGCCCCGCATCGTGGGCCACGAGGGATTGGCATACGAAGCGGCTCACCTCGCCCAGTTGGTGGCCGACGGTCACCTGGAGTCGCCGCTGATCACCCTCGAGGAGTCCATCACGATCGTGGAAACCATGAACAGGGCACTCTCCCAGATCGCCTGAGCCACGCAATGCGCGATCCCGCGTGCGATGGAAGATCCTTCTTGAACGCTCGGCCGGCATGTCCCGGCGTCGGCATCCGGATGCAGGTCACCCCCAGCATTGGGGGGACTGCTGGGGGTGACGTACTGGGAGCCTGTCTGTCAGGCACAGCTCCACGGCTGTGTGCCGCGCTGGGCGTAGAGACGATTGGCCACGGTGATCTGCTCGGCGCGGCTCGCCTGGTGGGGCAGGGCCGCAAAATCCTGGCCATTCACTGAGCGCCACGTCTGCTTGTTGAACTGCAGCCCCCCATAATACCCGTTACCGGTGTTGATGCTCCAGTTGTTGCCGGACTCGCACTTGGCGATTCGGTCCCACATCGCCGATCGCGCAGTGTTGAGGCCCGCACCGGAGGAAGAACCTGACGCGGCCTCCGAATCAGCAGAGTCCGAACTGGAGGCCGGTGCCTCCGCCGCGACGGGCGCCTTCTCAACAACCTTGGTGCCCACAGTGGTGACCTGCTGGACCGGCTGCTCTGAGATCACGCTGTCCGCCAGCTTGGAGCTGATGAGCACGCCGTCGTGATGGACGTCGGAATAGGTCTCCCGCTTGAAACCGTTGACGCCCTTCTGGGTCACCTTCTTCGTACCCTTCTCCATCTCGGCGGAGGGTGTCTCCGACTTCGTGAAGGGGATGTCCACATTCTTGGTGCTGGACTTCACCTCGACGTCCACGAAGGCGATTGCAAGGCCATCCGTGAGCGCGGTGTCCGCAGCGGGGGTGACAATGTCATCGGCATCGGGCGCGATTCCGGCGGCGGTGAGGGCGTCGGTGACCGTGCCGGCGATCGTCAGTGCGGTGGGGGCCCCGGCGAGTGTCACGGTTACGTTCTGTGCCGTGGCCAGATCCATGGTCAACCCCGTGCGGCCAATCTCCGTGGAGCGGGATGCGGAGAGCTTGGAATCGGCCTTGTCCAGGTTCAGGAAAGCCAGTGCGTCACCGACATTCTGGGCCGTGGTCCACACCTGGCGCTCCTCACCATCCACCGACACGGTGAGTGGGCGGCCATAGGCCACCGTGATCTCCATGCCGTCGGTGATGCGCGTTTCGGCACTGGGCAGGAGGATGTCGTGCTCATTGAGGGTGATGCCCTCGAGCTCCATCACTTCGCCGACGGTGTTCTCACGCACGGCGATGGAGGAGGAGACGCCGTCGACAACGAGCTCGACGTCGTTCTTGTGCAGTGCCGTGGCGATCCCTGTGGTGGCGACGAGCGCAAGCGCTGCGCCTCCTGCTGCGGTGGGGATCCAGAGCTGCTTGCGCATAAAAGTGGTGTCTCCAAAAAGTGGGGGAGTCCGGGTGGTGCCCCGAACTCTCTCACCATAACTCTTTCCTGAAGGATTCCCAAACGAAACCTGAGAATCTCTCAGTGGTTGCGCTTCTCCTCCCGGAACCCCTTCAGACGAAGGCTGTTCAACATCACAAAGACGCTGGAGAACGCCATGGCCGCGCCGGCGATCATGGGCGTCAACATACCGAGGGCGGCCACTGGAATGGCCAGCACGTTGTATCCGAACGCCCACACCAAGTTGGACTTGATGGTGGAGTCCGTGGCGCGCGACAGTCGCACTGCGTCGACGACGGAGAGCAGGTCATCGCGCATGAGCGTGATATCGCTTGCCGCGATGGCGGCGTCCGTTCCTGCTCCCATCGCGATGCCCAGATCTGCGCTGGCGAGAGCCGCGGCATCGTTGATGCCGTCCCCCACCATGGCGACTCGCCGGCCACCACGTTGCAAGTCCTCGATCGCTTCGGCCTTGCCCTGGGGCAGGACGCCGGCACGTACCTCGGAGATACCCACTTCGGCGGCGACCCTCTCGGCCGCTTCCTGGTTGTCACCCGTCAACAGCACTGGTGTCAGTCCCAGTTCCTTCAACCGTTTGATCGCGAGTTTCGCCGTCGGCTTCAGTTGATCGCCCACGACGATGCGCCCCAAGAAGCGTCCCTGGCGCGCCACGAAAACCTCACTGCCGATGACATCGGCGCTGATTCCGGCGATCGCATCCACTTCAACACCCATCTCTGCCATCAGTACGCGGGATCCGACGCCGACCTCTGCCGGGTCCGATCCGTCCAGCCCCACCTGCGCCATGACGCCCTTGCCCGGAACCGACGAGAACGCGGCTGCGGTGGCAGCCCCGGTGAGATCGTCGGCCTCTGCCCGGGACACAACGGCGCGCGCGATGGGATGTTCGGAGCCGGCCTCGACGGCCGCCGCGACAGCCATCAGTTCCCGCTCGTCGGCGCCAGCGGCGGGTTCAATGCTCAACACGGACATCCGTCCGGTTGTCAGGGTGCCCGTCTTGTCCAGTACGACGGTGGTGATGCTGCGGGCCTTCTCCAGGGACTGGGGGCCACGGATGATCGTCCCCAGTTGGGCGCCGCGTCCCGTACCCACCAGCAGGGCCGACGGCGTGGCCAGACCCAGCGCGCAGGGGCAGGCGATGATCAGCACCGCGATGCCTGCGGTCAGGGCGAAAGTGAAGCCGGAGCCCAGCCCCCAATGCAACAGGAACGTCAGCACGGCGATCCCGATGACAGCCGGCACGAAGAATGTGGTGACCCGATCGGCCAGTCGCTGGGCGTTGGCCTTGCCGGTCTGCGCCTCTTCCACCATGCGTGCAATCTGAGCCACTTGCGTGGCCGATCCGACGGCGGTGGCGCGCACCAGCAGCCGCCCCGTCGCATTGATGGAGCCACCCACCAGCTGGCTGCCGGGGGAAACTTCCACAGGCATGGATTCGCCGGTGATGATGGAGGCGTCCACGGCAGAGGTGCCCTCGACGACCTCCCCGTCTGCGGCCACCTTCTCCCCCGGACGGACGACGATGAGGTCGTTCAGCGCCAGTTCACCGGCGGGGATGCGCACCTCTGTCTTGTCCCGCAGAACCACGGCTTCCTTGGCGCCCACCTCCATGAGAGCGCGAACGGCCGCCCCGGCTTCCTTCTTGGAGCGAGCCTCGATCCAGCGCCCCAGCAAGAGGAAGGCGATGATGGCCGCGGCCGCTTCGAAGTAGACGTTGCCCATGGGATCAGAACGCGTGAGAGCGAAGGTGAACTCGTGGCGCATCCCGATCATGCCGGCATGACCAAAGACCATCGCCACCACGGACCAACCGAAGGCTGCCAGCGTGCCCAACGAGACCAGCGTGTCCATGGTGGTGGTGCCATGACGGAGGTTGGCCCACGTTGCGGCATGGAAGGAACGTCCACACCAGAACACGATGATGGCCGTCAGCACCAGGGCGGCCCACTGCCACCCAGGGAACTGCAGCACCGGGACCATCGAGACGGCCACCACGGGCGTGGCGAGCGCGAAGGCCAGCAACATGCGTGGCTTGATGACGTCGGCCCGATCTGTCTTCGGTGTGTCGGGTGCCGTACGTCGGGCCCCGTAGCCCGCCTTCTCCACGACGGCGATGAAATCCTCCGCGGTCATGCCGCGTGGTCCCTGCACGGTCGCCTTCTCCGTGGCGTAGTTGACGGTGGCGGTGACCCCCTCCACCTTGTTCAACTTCTTCTGGATCCGGTTGGCGCACGACGCACAGGTCATGCCCTCGATGTCGAGTGAGACGTCGACGTCCGGCTTCTTCTTGCTGCTTTCAATGGTGGCTGTCATGCTCCCTGATTTCCATGCGTTGCTGCTGACTACGGCTGGCCCCAGTGAAAAGTCCTGGAACCGGGACTCGCCGCGAAGCGTCGGTGTGTTGGGGCTCAGGCCTCGACCACTGAGTAGTCGCCGGCCTCGGCGACGGCCTCGATGATGGCGTCGAAGGGGACCCGGTCCTTCGACTCCACAATCATGGTTCCCTCCTCGTGGTTGACGTTGACGCCGGTGACGCCGTCAAGTTCGGAGACTTCCTCAGTGATGGCGGCGGCGCAGTGGCCGCAGGTCATTCCGGTGACGGTGTAGTTGGAGATCATGGTTGTTCCTCTCGATTGCGCCCTGTCGGGCTGTTCATTTGGCAAGCCGTCGGATGGCCTGCATGGCTTCGTGCATCTTTTCCTCTGCCACTTCTCCACCTTCACGCGCCGCATTGACGACGCAGTGCTCCAGGTGGTCCTCGAGCAGACCGAGGGAAACAGCTTTCAGGGCATTTGTGACCGCCGACACCTGGGTGAGGACATCGATGCAGTACTCATCGTTTTCCACCATGCGGGCGATCCCCCTGGCCTGACCCTCTATTAATCGCAGCCGACGCAGATACGCCTGCTTCTCCGGTGTGTAACCGTGCTGCACGACTCCATCCAGAGCCGGCACTGTCACTTCCTGTTCGATCATGTTCCCTCCCACCAGATCAATATACCCCCAGGGGGTAGCTGACACAAGCCATTCGCCGCCTTTTCCACAGTTTGGCTCCAATATCTGTGGACAGATCTGCCAAAACGGAGGCAACCCAACCTACGAGCACACGAACAGCTTCCCCACCGTGATACACCACCGATTGCGCACCTGTGACGACGGGGTCCACCAAAGACCGCCACACGAAGTGAACCCCTAGTCAACGGCTAGTTGCCCGCCTCGTTCTCACGGAGATGCATGGCTCCCCCTCGAGCGCTTCCAGCCGTTGCAACATCGCCACCCCAGATCACGGCTGGCTTGTGGACAACACAGTCCACAGGAGATTCGGCGATGGAAATTCCGGATAAAAAGACGACAAAGAACCTCCCGTGCCCGGTCTTCCACAGCTTCTGAGTCACAAGGACAAATCTTTCCACAGCCCGTCCACAGAGTGCTCCACAGCCATGGCCCAAATGCCCGTCATCGTGGGAAAAACTGTCAGTGCCAAAGGGTTAACCTAGCGAGGTCCACCTGATGCAGGTGGGGCAGCGAGAGGGGGGTCACGTGGCTACAGACACGTACATGTCCGAGGCGAGCATCAATGAGCTGGACCGCACGCCGCCGCAGGATCTGGCTGCTGAACAGAGCGTGCTGGGCGCCATGCTGATGAGCAAGGACGCCATCTCTGACGTCGTGGAGACACTGCGAGGCGGCGATTTCTACCGCCCCAACCACGAGACCATCTTCGATTCCATCATCACGCTCTACGGCCGCGGCGAGCCTGCAGATCCCATCACCGTCGCTGGTGAGCTCGGCAAGTCCGGCGAGTTGGGGAAGGTGGGAGGCCCCGTCTACCTGCACGACCTCCTGGCCAGCGTCTCCATTGCGGCCAACGCCATCTATTACGCGGAACTGGTGCGCGAGAAGGCAGTCCTCCGGCGCCTCGTCAATGCATCCATCCGGATCGCCCAGCTCGGCTACATGGGGCAGGGCGAGGTGGACAAGATCGTCGATGAGGCCCAGCAGACCCTCTATGAGGTCACCGAGAACAAGTCGTCGGAGGATTACAAATCCCTGGCTGAACTCATCCAGCCCACCTGGGACGAGATGGAGGCCATCAGCAATTCCGGAGACTCCATCTCCGGCGTGCCCACCGGGTTCGTGGACCTCGACAGGATCACCAATGGCCTCCATGCCGGGCAGATGATCATCGTGGCGGCTCGACCAGGCGTCGGCAAGAGCACTTTTGCGCTCGACATCTGCCGCTCCGCAGCGCTCCACCACGACCTGTGCGCCGCATTCTTCTCACTGGAGATGAGTCGCACGGAAATCGTGATGAAGGTGCTGAGCGCGGAGGCATCCATCAACCTCAGCAAGATTCGCGGAGGCAGGATGGACGAATCGGACTGGCAGCGCATCACGGACAAGTCCGTGATGATGGAGAAGAAGCCGCTCTTCATCGATGACTCCCCCAACCTCACGATGATGGAGATCCGGGCCAAGGCCCGCCGCCTCAAGCAGCGCCACGACCTGCAACTCATCGCCATCGACTACATCCAGCTGATGAGTTCCGGCAAGAAGGTGGAGTCCCGCCAGCTCGAGGTCTCCGAGTTCTCGCGCCAGATCAAGCTGCTGGCAAAGGAACTCGAGATCCCGGTGATCGCGCTCAGCCAGCTCAGCCGAAACACCGAGCAGCGCAAGGACGGCATTCCGCAGCTCTCGGACCTGCGCGAGTCCGGCTCGCTGGAGCAGGACGCTGACATCGTCATCATGATCCACCGCCCAGAGATGTACACGCAGAACCCCAGTGACGAGGAACGCGGGCTGGCGGCCTTCCACATCCCCAAACACCGCAACGGCGAGACCGGCAAGCTCGACGCCCTCTTCCAGGGCCACTACAGCCGCTTCACCAACCCGCCCTTCTGACAGACGGCCTTTCACCGCGGAGGGTTTCCCGGCCAGACGAGGGACGCCTCAATACGGACACGAGTGCCCTGGGCAGCGCGTCTCAGGGCTGTTGTCGATCCGCGCCTCAGACCTCAGATCCGGGAACCACCGGCCCAGTACCATTTGTGGTGTGAGTCCTTCCACGACGGAAAGAGGTAGAGCCGTGAACCAGCGAACTGACCTGACCAGACAGGTTGTTGTGACGGCGAGTGAGATCTTCTGCGTCGTGGGGACGCTGTTCGGGATCGGGGTACTCGGTACAAGGGTTGAGGAGTCCTCCGGCGGAGCCCTGGCCTCCACCTCCACCCTGCTTGCCCCAGGTGGGCCCGCGTTCTCCATCTGGTCCGTCATCTACGCCGGCCTCTTCGCCTACACCATCTGGCAGTGGCTGCCGCGGAACAAGACCTCCGCCCGGCATCGAGCGATCGGCTGGCTGGCGGCGGCATCCATGGTGCTGAATGCAACGTGGTTACTCGTGACGCAGGTGGGCTGGATCTGGGTGAGTGTCGTGGTCATCCTCGCCCTGGCGATCGTGCTCGGGTTGCTCATCGCAGCGCTGCAGCGTCACCCCTCCAGCAATGTCGTCGACAAGATCGTCACCGGCGGAACCTTTGGCCTCTACCTCGGATGGGTGACAGCAGCCACGTGCGCCAACATCACGTCGGCCGGCGTGTCCTCCGGATGGGATCTCGGAGCCGTCGGCAACCAGGTACTCGCCATCGTTGTCATCATCGTGGCCATTGGTCTGGGCCTGTTGTTCACCCTGGTCCTCGGCCCCCGCCTCACCATCACGGCTGGTCTCTCATGGGGACTCCTGTGGATCGGAATCGCCCGCCTCACCGTCGGCCCTGAATCAACCTCCGTGGCCATCGCCGCGTTCGTTGCCGTGGCAGTTCTGCTCGGCTTCTGGGTCGTCCGTTGGCTCAGGGTCCGCGGGAGCGCCTCGCGCGCATGAGTGTTTCCACCGAAGGCGTTGTCACCAAGGCTGGCGCGAGGAGGAACCGTGGCATCGCCGCGGCCACCGGCGTCACGGGCGCGGTGCTGCTCTACCTCGGTGTCCAGGTGGAACCCGGTGACACCAGCTTCTACATCTTCACCGTGTCGCTGGCAGCCGTTTGGGTGGTGGGCTCTCTTCTGACCGCTCGCAGCCGTACCTTCGGGAGCATCAGGGAGGGTCGGCTCTGGCGGGATCTGGGTCTGGGCGCTCTGGGCGGATTGGCGCTCCTGGTGGTTTTCCTCACCGGGGCAGGCGCCGTCGCACGCATTGACTTCCTCGCCGAACCGGTGGAGGAATTGTTGGCCCATGCGAGCTTCGGAGCGCTCTCCATCGTCACCCTCATCACTGTCATTAACGGCATTACTGAGGAGATCTTCTTTCGCGGCGCACTCCACGAATCACTCGGAGGCACACGCACCCGTCGTCTGGTTGGCACCGCTGTCATCTACACCCTCGTGACGGCCGCATCCGGCATTCCGCTGCTGGCGCTCGCAGCCGCATGCATGGGTGTTCTGGCTGGATGGCTCCGCCAACGGACCGGCGCCTTGCTGGCCCCCATCACTGCCCACCTGACATGGTCACTGGGAATGCTGTACCTGTTACAACCCGCACTCGACTTCTGGAGGGCTCTTCTATGACCACTCGCACAGCACTCGTGACGGGAGCCACCGGCTACGTCGGAGGCCTCGTCGTGGAACAACTACTCGAGGACGGCTGGAACGTCCGCACACTGACACGGAGCCCCGAGAAACTCAAGGCCCATGCCTGGGCTGATCGCGTGGAGGCTGTCGAGGGGGACGCCACCAACCCTGGTGATGTGGCGCGCGCCATGAAGGGCACCGACGTTGCCTGGTATCTGCTGCACTCGATGGGTTCCGGCGATGACTTCGCGAAACGCGACGCCCAGATGGCCGAGGTATTCGCCGATGCGGCGAAGGCCGAGGGCGTCCAGCGCCTGATCTACCTCAGCGGCCTCCACCCCGACGAGGAACTCTCCGAACACCTGGCCAGCCGCGTCGAGGTGGGCGAGATGCTGATGGCTTCCGGCGTACCCACTGCTGTCCTCCAGGCCGCTGTGGTCCTGGGCAACGGATCCATCTCCTTCACCATGTTGAAGCAGTTGGCCGAGCGTCTGCCCGGCGGCGTCTCACCCAA
>CBDTVQ010000005.1:0-20562 GCA_965364045.1 uncultured Tessaracoccus sp.
TGGCGAAGCCGGGGACCATGCCGTCGGCGCCGATCAGCATCATGGCCTCGTTGATCATCTCGTGGCCCGTGAAGAGCTGCAGCGGGGAACCGGCCGCACGGTTGAGTGCAACGAGGCGACGGAATTCGACGTCATTGCCCGAGGAATCCTTGACGCCCGCGATGACTCCCTCGGTGCCAAGGGTGACCAGCATCTCGGAGACGAGCTTGACCCCACCGAGGCGGACGGGCACGTCGTAGGCGAAGACCGGTACATCCACGGCAGCCGACACCATACGGAAGTGGTCAGCGATCTCCGGGACGGAGTTCAGTGCGTAGAACGGTGCGGTGACGACGATGCCGGCGGCGCCAGCAGCGATGGCGCGGTGTGCCTGCTGGATGACACGGGGCGCGGTCTGCTCCATGCAGCCCACCAGCAGGGGGACCCGGCCAGCCGTGCGGCGGGCGATGGCGTCGACGACGCTACCCCGCTGATCATCGGTGAGGTAGGCCACCTCGCCGGTGGAACCAAGCACGAACAAGCCGTGCATGCCACCGTCGAGGAGATGGTCCACCACACGGTCCAGCGATGCGAAGTCGATCTCACCGCCGGCCGTGAAGGGTGTGACAACCGGGGGGTAGATGCCGACGAACTGGTTCATGAGACTTGCTCCTTGAGCAGGGATGGCACTGCGGAAAGCAGCGTGGCGGTGTAGGGGTCCTTGGGGTGGTGGAAGATCTGGTCTGTGGGACCCATCTCGACGAGCTTCCCGAAATACATGACGCCGATGCGGTCAGAGACGAATCGCACGGTGTTGATGTCGTGGCTGATGAACACCAGGCCAAGACCGAGGCGTTCCTTGAGATCGCTGAGGAGGTTCAGCACCTGGGCGCGGACTGAAACATCCAGCGCAGAGGTTGGCTCGTCGGCGATGATGACGTCCGGCTCCAGGGTCAGGGCGCGGGCGATGGCAACGCGTTGGCGCTGTCCACCCGAGATCTGGCGGGGCAGCACATCGAGCGCCGACTGGGGTAGTCCCACCAGTTCCAGCAACTCCTTCACCTTGGCCAGGCGATCTTTCGGATTGCTGAGGCCGTGGACGCGATAGGGATCCAGCAGGGTGTCGCGGACGCTCATGCGTGGATTCAGTGCGGTGGCGGGGTCCTGGAAGACCACGGAGACTGCACGGCCCAGCTTGCGTCGCTCGGCATAGGAGTTGCCCACCTTCTCACCGCGGAAGAGGACTTCGCCGTCGGTGACGGGCTGCAGACCCACCATCACGCGTGCGGTGGTGGACTTGCCACAACCGGACTCGCCGACGATGCCCACAGTCTCGCCGCGCGAAACGCTCAGGGTGACGTCGTTGACGGCGTGCACCTTGTCCGGGCGGAAGAGTTTGCCTGTTCGTGCTTTGTGCACCACGTGCACGTTGCGCAGTTCTATGACCGGTGGCTCCACCTTCGAGGCACTCGTCGACGTCGAATCCTCAGACATGCTCTGCCTCCTTCGCGAGGGCTTCTCGGAGTTCAGGCGTGCTGGCGAAGACATGGTCACTGCCATCCACGCTTCTGAGTTCCGGACGGGTGGTGAGCCCGAGTTCCGGGTGGGATGAGCGAGGCGCAAACCTGTCTCCGGCCACGAACTCGCGCGGTGAAGGGACCGTGCCGGGCACCTGGTGCAGGCGGTCCGCGCCCTCCTCGATGGAGAGCACAGCGCCGAGCAGGCCGCGGGTGTACTCGTGGCGCGGATCGCTCAGCAGGCTCGAGGGGGGGGCCTGCTCCACCACCTGACCGGCGTACATGACCGTGATCCTGTGGGCCACCTCGGCCACCAGTGCCAGGTCGTGGCTCACGAAGACCATGGCGAAGCCGAGCTTGGTGCGCAGATCGTTCAGCAGGTCGATGACCTGGGCCTGCACCGTGACGTCAAGCGCTGTTGTGGGCTCGTCGGCGATCACGAGGCTCGGATTGCGGGTGAGCGCCATGGCGATGAGCACGCGTTGGCGCTGACCACCGGAGAGCTCGTGCGGGTAGGACTTCAGGGTGCGGATGGGATCCAGACCCACCAATTCCATGAGGTCCTCGGCGGTCCGCGTTCCGCCGCGCTTGGTGAGTTGCTTCATCTGGGCGCTGATCAGCATTGATGGGTTCAGTGAGCTGAGCGCGTCCTGGTAGATCATGGCCATCTCGTGGCCGCGGAGGGCGTTGCGTTCCCTGGGGTTGAGGGTGAGCAGGTCCACGCCGTCGAACATGATTTTTCCGGTGATCTTCGCCGTGTCCGGCAGCAGGCCCATGATGGCCATCGATGTGATCGACTTGCCGCAGCCGGATTCGCCCACCAAACCCATGGTTTCGGACGGACGAACCGTGAAGGACACCTTGTCGACGATGTTGACCGTGCCGTGGGCTCCGGGGAAGGAGATGCTGAGATCAATGACCTCGAGCAGCGGTTTCGCCTCGGGGTTGGCCAGGATCAAACGGTCCGTGCGCCTGGACTCCGACAGCTTCAGGTGCTCGAGGCGCTTCTGGAGCGATGCGGCCTGCGAGGTGTGGCTGGCGGCGATGCCACCAGCAGCCTTCTCGCCACGCATGGCGGCTTCGTCGGCCTCCACGTCCACCTTCACCTTGACCCGTGGGGACGCCATGGCATCGGTGAGGCCCTCGGAGAGGATGTTCAGGCACAGCGTCGTGATCAGGATGAAGAGACCGGGGAAGAATGTGGCCCACCAGTGGCCGGACAGCAGGAGCGCCTTGCCCTCGGAGAGCATGTTGCCCCACGTGGGGGTGTTGACGGGGCTGATGCCGGTACCGATGAAGGACAGTGACGCCTCGAAGACGATCGCGTCGGCCACCAGCACGGTGGCGAACACCATGATGGGGGCGAGGCAGTTGCGGGCCACATGCTTGACGAGGATCCACGATGTGCGGGCACCCATGACCTTGGACGCGGACACGTAGTCCTCGCCGAACTGGGCCATGACGTTGGCGCGCACCACGCGCGTCAGTTGCGGCACGTAGAGGAAGGCTATGGAGGCAATCACGACGGGCAGCATCGGCAATCGAGTGGCGAGTGCAGACACCAGCACGGCAGCCAGGGCAATGCCCGGGAAGCTCATGATGACGTCGAGAATGCGCATCAGGATTTCTGCCACCCATCTGCGTGCGGTGGCGGCGATGGAGCCGAGCACGGATGCCACCACCAGGGCGATGCCTGTGGCGCTCAGACCCACGATGAGAGACACGCGTGAGCCGAAGATGACGCGGGAGGCGATGTCGCGACCCTTGGCGTCGGTTCCGAACCAGAACTCGCCCTCCGGTGGGATGGAGCTGTCGGGGAGCAGTTGTTTCCCGACACCTTCGATCTCTATCTCGGTGTAGACGATTTTGTCGTCCGGCACGAGACCGGAAGCACCGGGCGCGTAGGGCGCGATCAGCGGCGCGAAGATGGCCATGAGAACCACGATCCCCACCACCACGAGAGCGATGCGGGATCCGATGGGCAGCGACTTCAGCGAGGGGAGACGGAGCCCGGGGGTCCTGAGCTTTTCCTTGGACTGTGCGGAGAGCATCAGACGCTCCTGATACGCGGGTTGACGAGGACGTAGAGGAGGTCCACGACCATGTTGATGAAGATGAAGGCGATCGCCACCGTGATGGTGACGCCCTGGACAATGTTCACGTCGTTGCGGGTGATGCCCTGGAAGATCAATTGACCCATGCCCTGAATATTGAAGATCATCTCGATCACCACGGCGCCACCCATGAGGTAGCCGACGCGCAGGCCCAGCACGGTGATGGGTGTGATTAGCGCATTGCGCAGGACGTTGCGGGCGATGACGACGCGTTTCGGAATGCCCGCGCCGATGGCGGTGCGCACGTAATCGCGGTCCAATTCCTCCACCATGGCGGTGCGGACCACGCGGGTCAGCGAGCCGGCGACGGGGACGGCCAGTGCAATCGTCGGTAGGAACACCTGGTCCACGTACGCCGCCGGGTTGTCGAAGAAAGAAATCCAGTCGGTGACGACGGCGGGGAAGAAGCCTGCGCCACCGGGCACGTTGCCAAGCCACTGGATGAGCAGCAGGGCGAGCCAGAAGGAAGGCGTCGCGAGGCTGGCGATGGAGAAGACGCGAATCGCCTGGTCCGGCCATCTGTCGCGGTAGAGCGCCCCGAGGACGCCCAGCAGCGTGGAGATGACGATGGCCACGAAGAGACCGAGAAACGTCAACTGCAGGGTGATGGGGAAGGCCTTGGTCACAAGGTCCGAGATGGGGACACCCACGAAGGAGGTGCCGAGATCGCCCTGGACCAGCCCGGTCAGGTAGTCCCAGAAGCGGACGAGCAGGGGGTCATTGAGGTTGTTGAGCTCACGGTAGTTCTCGAGTGCCTGTGCGCTGGCGGACTCACCGAGCGCCAGGCGTGCCGGATCGGCACTGGAGAACGACATTACGATGAACACGAGCAACGTCACCCCGAAAACCATGATCGGCAACGCGAGTACGCGTCGGCCGAGGAGGCGGATGAGGTTGGACAAGACGGTTGCTCCTTTGCACTCGTCATCCCCTCGGGAGGGGGCCTTTAGTTCAATATGCTAGCTGTTTTCGGTCAACGAAGACCGGAATGGGTGGGGACCGCTGGGGGGCGCGGCCCCCACCCATGGATTTATCCGATCAGAGCGTCGAGGACACGTCGACGAACGACAGCCCCGTCACAGCGATGGGCTTGAAGTTCTGCAGCGTCTCGGGGTTGAACGCCGTCGGCGTCTTCCTGTGGAAGATCGGGTACAACGGCACCTCTTCGGAGATGACATCGAAGATCTGATGCCACAGATCCATCTGTTCGTCGCCGGAGGCCTGGCCAGCCTTGTCGAGAAGATCCTGCACCTTGGTGTAGGACTCGGAGCCTTTCCAGTGCATGCGGGAATCGGTCCAGGTGTCACCGGCGTACCACCAGCGCAGCAGGAGGTCCGCGTCGTCTCCGAAGACCGACGGGTCTCCGGGGGCCACGACGATGTCGAAGGCATCCGGGGCGCCGTCGATCGTGGCGTAGACGTCGCTGGACTTCTTCTCTTCGTACTGCACCGTCAGGCCGGCAGCCTCAAGGGATTCCTTGATCATGGGGCGGGCAGAAGCGAAGAAGTCGTGATCCGATGCCAGCAGACGAACCGTGGTCAGGCCGGTCTCCGCGAGCAGGGCCTTGGCCTTGTCGAGGTCCTGGGTGTAGACCACGGCTGCTTCCTTGTATGCAGGGTGCTCTTTCTGCACGAAGCACGTGGCAGGGGTGGCCAGGTCTGACATGCCGACGGAGGTGATCTGGTCGTAGTCCAGCGCGTACATGACGGCCTGGCGGTTCTTGACGTCGTTCATGGGCTCGGAGCCGTTGTTGAACATGATGAACACCAGTCCGAAGCCCTGCTCGGCGGCGACGCTCTTGCTCTCGGAGAGAGTGGCGAGGTCCGTGACGGGCACCGAGTCGATGGCCTGGACCGTATCCGAGGTGATGGCGTTGGTCCGTGTGGACGCATCCGGAAGGACCTGCCACGTCATGGAGGACGCGAGAGCGGGGTGAGGGCCATTGTAGGCGTCGTTGCGCTCGAAGACGACCTTCTGCGACGCAGCGCCGTTGTCGGTCATCGTGTAGGCGCCGGTGCCGATCGGCATGAGGTCGAACGCCTTGGCGTCGGCCTCCACTGCGGCCATCGGGACAACCTTCACGACGGAGAGACGCTCGGCCACCAGGGAGAAGGGGTATTCGAGGTTGAAGGTGACGGTCTTGTCGTCCTTCTTCTCGACGGAGGTGAGGAACGGCAGGAAGGCGACGTAGAGGGACTGGTTGGCCTCATCCATGACGCGCTCGAACGAGTACACGACGTCGTCCGTGGTGACTGCTTCGCCATTGGTGAAGACGGCGCCGTCACGCAGTGTGACTTCCCAAGTGGTGTCGTCCACCATGGTCGGGAGCTCGGCACCGAGGGCGGCGTAGACCTCGCGGGTGGCGGGGTGGATCTCGGTGAGGCCCTCCATGGTGTGCCAGTTGGCAGCGAGGGTGAGGGCAGAGGTGGTGGTCATTGGGTCATACCCGTTGGTGCCCAGCTCGTACGAGATGCCGGCCTGAATGACTCCGTCATTGGAGGCGGGGGCCGTGGAGCCGTCGGCGGTCGATTCGCCGTCGGGGGTGACGGCGGGGTCCACAGTGTCTGTGGTGCCGCAAGCTGCCAGAGTGGCGGTGATGCCGGCGGCGGCGGTGGACGCCCCGATCAGCTTCACGAACGAGCGGCGGGACAGGCCCATGAGGGCTTCCTCGGGGAGGTGCATCGTTGAACTCCTAGATTGTTCTGACGTCTGATGACTGACGTGGTGCCTATACTAGGTGAGAGATGGCTTCGTGGCAACGATTGCGACCATCACGATTGCATAACAGGTGTCCGGCGACGGGCCAAGGTCAGGGCGAGGCAGGGACTCAGGGACATGACATCAGTTTCAGCGAGAGGCACGGGAATCCGTGCCAATGGCTCTCTCGCGTCCGAAGCCGCCCGAGAGATCAAACGGCTCATTCTCGCCAATGGGCTGCGCCCCGGGGACCCCCTTCCGAGCGAGTCCGAACTGTGCGACCAGTTGGGCGTCTCGCGGTCCTCCGTCAGAGAGGCCATCCGCACACTCCAGACCCTGGACATCGTTGAGGTGCAGCACGGTCGCGGCACGTTCGTCGGGGCGATGTCCTTGCAGCCGTTGGTGGAAACGCTCGCCTTTCGCTCCGTCATCAGCCCGGGCGATGATTTCCGTGCCCTGCGCGAGGTGGTGGATGTCCGTATCAGTCTGGATCTCAACTTCGCGGACCGAATCGTCGATCACTTCGAGGGAACACACCACGAGATGCTCCACATGTTGGTGGGGGAGATGGTCGCCTCGGCACGCCGGGGCGAGCCGTTCGCGGCTGCCGATCGCCAGTTCCATGCGCTACTTCTCAGCGAGACGGGGTGCGAGATGGTCTCGCAGCTCGTCACCGCGTTCTGGGATGTCCACACCGCCGTCCTGCCCCAACTGTCAATTCCCACCCCGGCCGACATCGAACTGACGGCCAAGGCCCACGGGGACATCCTGAAGGCTGCAGAGGCGGGCGACGCCGAGGCGTATCGTCGCTCAGTCCATGAGCACTATGCACCGTTGCTCCGGGTGCTCGACGCCGCCGTGGAGCCCCCGGCCTGAGAGTTCCCGGCCGCGTCACAACCCATAGGATGGGCCCCGACCCCTTGTAGTCCACTCCCAGGAGCACAGACGTGGCGTTGACCGCTGACGACGTGGCCAGGCTCGCCAAAATGGCGCGCCTTCATCTCAGTGAGGCCGAATGCGCCGCACTGGCACCCGAACTCGACATCATCCTTTCCTCAGTGGAGCAGGTGTCCGAGGTGGCTCGGGAGGACATCCCGCTGATGACCCACGCCCTTCCCATGACGAATGTGATGCGGGCGGACGTTGTGACGCCATCGCTGACGCCTGAACAGGCACTGGCAGGCGCCCCGGCGGAAGAAGATGGTCGGTTCTGCGTTCCCCAGATTTTGGGGGAGGAAGCATGAGCGATTACTCACTGCTGACCCGGCCCGCCCACGAGTTGGCTGACATGCTGCGCGCCGGCGAGGTGACCTCCGAAGCACTGACGGCGCTCCACCTGGAGCAGATTGACGCGCTGAACCCCGTCCTCAACGCCTTCCTCGTCGTTGATCGCGACGGTGCGCTCGCCGCTGCGCGCGCCATCGATGCGCGCCGCGCCGCCGGTGAGGAGTTGGGGCCGCTGGCAGGCGTGCCCATCGCCGTCAAGGACAACTTCTGCACCCGGGATCTGCCCACCACGTGTGGGTCCCGGATGCTTGAGGGCTGGGTACCGCCCTACGACGCCACCATCATCACGCGGCTCCGCGAAGCCGGCCTGGTCATTCTCGGCAAGACGAACATGGACGAGTTCGCCATGGGGTCCTCCACGGAGACCTCTGCCTTCGGGCCCACCCGCAACCCGTGGGACACCGACAGAATCCCCGGCGGCTCCGGAGGAGGCTCGTCCGCGGCCGTTGCAGGCTTCCTGGCTCCACTGGCCGTTGGCTCCGACACGGGCGGTTCCATCCGCCAGCCGGGTGCCGTGACCGGTACCGTCGGCGTCAAGCCCACGTATGGCGGAGTGTCCCGCTACGGGGTGGTGGCCATGGCCTCCAGCCTGGACCAGCCCGGACCGGTCGCCCGCACTGTTCTGGACGCGGCCCTGCTCCACGAGGTGATGGCCGGTCATGACCCAATGGATTCCACCTCCATCCCCGGTTCCCTGACCGGCCTCGCGGACGCCGCCCGCTCCCGCGACGTCACGGGCATGCGGATCGGCGTGGTGAGGGAACTGGGCGGCGAGGGCTACGAAGAGGCCGTCGAAGCATGCTTCCTGGCTGCCGTGCAGCTGTTGAGGGACGCCGGTGCAGAGGTTGTGGAGGTCTCGTGCCCCAACTTCACCTACGCGCTGAGTGCCTACTACCTCATCCATCCCGCGGAGGTCTCCAGCAACCTGGCCCGCTTCGATGCCATGCGCTATGGCCTACGGCTTGGTGACGACGGCACCCACGGCGCCGAGGCGGTGACGAGCATCACCCGCGGTGAGGGCTTTGGCCGTGAGGTGAAGCGTCGCCTCATCATCGGCACGCATGCGCTGTCCAGTGGCTACCACGACCAGTACTACGGATCCGCCCAGAAGGTTCGTACCCTCGTGACCCGGGACTTCGAGGCGGCCTTTGAACTGTGCGACGCCCTGGTGTCGCCGACCACGCCCACAGTGGCCTTCAGGATTGGGGAGCGCATGGACGATCCGATGGCCATGTACAAGGCGGACCTGTGCACCATCCCCTCAAACCTGGCCGGTAATGCGTCGGCATCGTTTCCCATCGGCGTCTCTGACGAGGGCCTTCCCATCGGGTTGCAGGTGATGGCTCCACCGCTGAAGGATGACCGCCTCTACCGCATCGGTGGCTGGCTGGAATCGGTCTTGGAGGAGAGCTGGGGCGGGGCACTGCTGAAGCAGATGAACCCCCTGCCCGGGGCGTTGGCGGTGTTTTCATGACGGACATGCTTGATTACGACGATGTTCTGGAGAACTTCGATCCCGCCATCGGGCTGGAGGTGCACGTCGAACTCTCGACGGTATCCAAGATGTTCTGCGGCTGCTCCACCACATTCGGAGCGGAACCCAATTCGCAGACATGTCCGGTGTGCCTCGGGCTGCCCGGGTCATTGCCGGTGGTCAACGCCAAGGCCGTGGAGTCGGCCATTCGTATCGGCCTGGCGCTGAACTGCCAGATTGCCCCCTGGGGGCGCTTCGCCCGGAAGAACTACTTCTATCCGGACATGACGAAGAACTTCCAGACCTCCCAGTACGACGAGCCCATCGCCCACGACGGCTGGGTTGACCTCGAGGTGGAAGGCGAGATGTTCCGCATTGAGGTGGAACGCGCCCACATGGAGGAGGACGCGGGCAAGCTCACACACATCGGTCAAAGCGGGCGCATCCACGGCGCCGAGTACTCCCTCATCGACTACAACCGTGCGGGCACGCCACTCATCGAGATCGTGACCCGCCCCGTGCTGGGAACGGGTGCGAAGGCGCCGCAGGTGGCCAAGGCCTACGTGTCCCATCTGAGGGATTTGATGCGGGCGCTCAAGGTCTCCGACGTTCGTATGGAGCACGGCTCACTCCGTTGCGATGCCAACATCTCGCTCGCACCCAAGGGTGCCACCGAGCTGGGTACCCGCACCGAGACCAAGAATGTGAACTCGTTGCGTTCGGTGGAGCGCGCCATCACCTCGGAGATGCGCCGCCAGGCTGCGGTGCTCACCAATGGTGGGCGTGTGAAGCAGGAGACCCGCCACTTCGACGAGGCCACCGGAAACACGCGCTCGGGGCGCTCCAAGGAGGACGAGCAGGACTACCGCTACTTCGCAGAGCCGGATCTGGTGCCCATCGCGCCCAGCACGGAATGGATCGAGGAGCTTCGGGGCACGCTGCCCGAGCCCCCCGTGCAGCGCCGCAAGAGGCTGGCTGAGCAGTGGGGATTCGATGAGCTGGCGATGCGAGACATCGTCGCGGTCGGTGCGATGGACATGATCGACGAGACGGTGGCGGCCGGAGCTGCTCCGCAGGCCGCCCGCAAGTGGTGGGTGGGCGAACTCGCCCGCCGCGCCAACGAGGCCGGCGTCGAGCTGGAGGAGTTGGCCATCTCGCCGCAGGATGTGGCCGAGGTCGCAGGGCTCGTTGCTTCTGGCGAGCTGAACGACAAGCTGGCCCGCCAGGTCATCGAAGGTGTGCTGGCTGGTGAAGGGTCCGCCCGCGAAGTGGTGGACACCCGTTCTCTGGCGATCGTCTCGGACGACGGCGCGCTCAAGGAGGCCGTCGACAAGGCGATCGCGGACAATCCGGATGTTGCCGCCAAGATCCGTGACGGCAAGCACCAGGCCATTGGAGCGCTGATCGGCCAGGTCATGAAGGCCATGCGCGGCCAGGCCGACGCCGCCCGCGTCCGCGAACTGGTGCTGGAGGAGCTCGGCTGAGCTGAGCGGGCTCCATGCCTGCGTGATACAACTCAGGCATGGAAACTTCGGTTGGCAGCATTGTCAGGTACGGGATCGTCGGCGTCGGATACTTCGGTGCGGAGATGGGGCGCCACCTCGCCTCGCGTGAGGACGCGGTGGTCTCGGTGGTGCACGACCCGGAGAATGCCGCGGCGGTCGCGGTGGAGCTCGGTGCACGCGTCGCGGAGAGCGTGCAGGAACTGTGCACGGCTGACGACGTAGACGTCGTCGTTGTTGCCTCTCCCAACTGGGCGCACCTGGAGCCCGTGCTGCTGGCAGCAGAGGCGGGCAAGCACGTCTTCTGTGAGAAACCCATCGCCCTCTCGTACGAGGACTGTGCCGCGATGCTCGAGGCCACTGGGCGGGCCGGCGTGCTGTTCATGGCTGGACACGTCACGAACTTCATGGCGGGAGTGCGTCGCACGAAGGCGCTCATCGCCGACGGGGTCATCGGTGACGTCCTGTTCTGCCGCGCCGTGCGCACCGGCTGGGAGGATCCCCAGCCCTCAGTGAGTTGGAAGAAGAAGCGTGAGTTGTCCGGCGGGCATCTCTATCACCACATCCATGAACTGGATCTCGTCCAGTCGATCATGGGTCCGGCCCGGGTGGCGACGATGGTGGGCGGAAACGTCGCCCACCAGGGGAGCGACTTTGGTGACGAGGACGACATGCTCATCATCACCATGGAGTTTGACGATAATCGCTTCGCCGCCATGGAGTACGGCTCGGCCTTCCGTTGGCCGGAGCACCACGTGCTCATCCAGGGGAGCAAGGGCGCCATCCGCATCGACATGCGCCATGTTGGATGTGAGCTCCGGACACCGGAGCGTACCGAGCACTTTCTGCTCCACCGCACGCAGGAGGAGGAGGACGGACGACGCGCGATCCAGCTTGATCGTGGCGCGGACGGCCCCATCATGTACGGCAGCCCGCAGGACCGCACACCGCTGTGGCTGACCGGGATCATTGAGGAGGAGCTCGACTATTTCCAGGGGCTTGTGCAGGGCAAGGAGCCCCTGGCTGAGTTCGCGGCCCTGACCGACGGCACCGCGGCGGCCGCGGCCATCGCGACGGCAGATGCCCTCACGTTGTCTCTGAAGGAGTTGCGCAAGGTGGCCGTTGAGGAGATCACACGTCAGCCAGCCACCTTCTCCTGCACCTGACGCTTGATCCGGAACAGCATGCCGGCCATGCCGCGCAGCCGCAGCATGGAGACTGCCTCGCCCAGCCCGAGCTGATCTGAGATGTCCATGGGTACGGCGAGTACGTCGGCGGCGCTGAGCCCGTCGAGCCCTTCGTGCAGGATGCCGGCGAAACCACGTGTCGTCGGCGCCTCTGGAGGGGCGGAGAAGTGCAGGTGCACGACGGCGTCCTCGTGGCTGCCGTCGACCTCGACGAGCAGGAAGATCGGCGACTGGCATTCCGGAACCGGCTCGAGCAGTTCGGGGTGCTCAAGGTAGCGCTGGGGCAGTGGGGGCAACCCGTCACTGAACTCCAGCAGCAGCTGCAGGCGGTCGGGGATCGCGAGCTCGTTGAAGTCCTCGACCACCTGGGCAAGCGCCGGGGGCAGGGGCCTCCCGGTGGTTGGGTGCTGTTCGCTCACAGAGGGACCTCCCCGGGCTCCGAGCCCTTGACGATGGGGACCCGAACGAGGTTGCCCCACTCCGTCCATGAACCGTCATAGTTGCGCACGTCGTTGAAGCCCAGCAGGTGTTTGAGTGCAAACCAGCTGTGTGCTGATCGCTCCCCGATGCGGCAGTACGCCACGACCGGCTCGTTGGGATCAAGGCCCTGCTCGGTGAGGTAGATCTGCTCGAGCTCGGCGCGCGAGCGGAACGTGCCGTCGTCGTTCGCGGCCTTCGCCCACGGCACTGAGACCGCACCGGGGATGTGCCCACCACGCAGCGCACCCTCTTGGGGATAGTCGGGCATGTGCGTGCGCTCCCCGGTGTACTCCGGTTCCGAGCGCACGTCGACGAGTTGTCCACCGAGGAAGTCGAGCACCGCCGGTAGGTAGGCCCGCTCGATTGAGTCATCGCGGGCGACGACGGGATAGTGCGTGGTCTCCCGGCTCGGCACGGCACGCGTCATGTCCCTGCCTTCGGCCTGCCACAGTGCTCGCCCGCCGTCGAGCAGCCGAACGTCCTCGTGGCCGAAGAGGGTGAACACCCACATCGCGTAGGCGGCCCACCAGTTCGACTTGTCGCCATAGACGACGATCGTGGTGTCACGCGTGATGCCCTTGGCACTCATGAGCCGGGCAAAGGCCTCACCGTCGATGTAGTCGCGGGTGACGGGGTCGTTGAGGTCGAGATGCCAGTCAATCTTCACGGCACCCGGGATGTGGCCCACTTCGTAGAGCAGTACGTCCTCGTCGGACTCCACGACGACGAGGTCATCGCTGCCCATGTGGCGCTCCAACCACTGCGTGCTCACTATCCGTTGCGGGTGTGCGTAGCGGGCAAAGCGCGTGTCGTCATCGAAAGGCACGGTCATGGGTCAACCTCCAGTTGCTCAAGAATCTGCGGATCATCGTCTCACCTTTCGCGGTCCTCCCCAGATCTCTGCCCAGACATCAACAGATGGTGACCTGTGAAGACAGGTGGCCTGTTGCTGCCAAGGCCTGCAGCTGTGCTGACATGCGCTCGCGGACCGTCCACGGGTCGATCGTGTTGACGTAGATCTTGGTCCCCCCCTCGAAGCCGGCGTGCGTTGAGATCCGCCACTTGATGACTGCGCGCAGCGGCATCGGGAGGTCGAGCGACGGAGGCCGGTGGTGCCACTCCTCGTTGACAGGCACCGGGGCACCTGTCGCAGCGTGGCAGGCGTGCAGCAGGTCCGAGAAGTCGCGCACCTGCTCCGGGGTCAGTTCCCACGGACTGCGGTCCGGTACGAGGGAGTGCACCTCCATTGACGGGTAGCGATGCCCGACGCCAGCAAAGGCTGCAGCGCTGGGAGTGCGGGCAATGAGCAGCCCCTGCTCAGCGGCATACTCCGTACCCCAGCGGGCGTAGAGGTCGGGCTCCTCCCTGAGCCGCCCTGCCTCGCGTGTCAGTTGGGCACCGAACTCGTCGATGGCCACGACCTGCTTGTGGAGGTGGTCGACGGATGATCCGGCCGGGCGGAGCCAGTTCTGAAAGACACTGACGTAGCGTGCTGCAGGGTTGTCGCGGTAGAGGTCGCGCATGGCGCGGATGGCCAACCCGGTGTAGGCGCAGTGCTCGTCGGCCGTGAGGTTCCCGGAAGAGGCGAGTTGGCTGTCGTCCGTGGCACCGTCAACGAAGTGCTGTCGGGCCACGATCACCTGATGGTTTCCGGCGAAGAGACCGACGGCTTCGCGTTGCAGATCGGCCTCGGCGAGCGGTTCGGCGGTGGCGCCCTCAAAACCTCGGGCGCGCATCCTGATCCGGGCCAGCGTTGCGACGTGCGAGCGACCGGCAGCCGTGGACAGATAGCTCGTCCGCCTCGACACGGAGGCGGGTGTCGGGACATAGCCATGGGTCAGGTGCCAGTAGTCGTAGGTGAGGATTTCGAACAGATTGGGGATGAGGCGAAACTCAGCCCTCGTGTCGGTCAACTCGTCCGCGAGTACGTCGTGCAACTCCTGCCAGGCGCCATCCACGCGGACCACGCGTGCAATCTCCGGAGTTGTCTCGAGCTGCCGGGCAGAACAGAACGAGCAGACCCGATCCAGGTCACCAGGTTCGACCGCGAGCGGCGTGTGATCGGTGAGGCCGAGCGGCCGGGCGGCCCTTCCCGGGAGGGTCCAGACCTGGGTGCCGGTGAATGGGTTGACCTGCTTGATGGTCCCATCGGGCAGTCGTGTCAGGTACGTGGTCACGGGAACAGCCTAAGCCGTGGGACGGAAGCACCTGCTGGTGCTGCATGGCACGCCCAGCAACGCATCCCCGGGGAGATCGTGCGGACCAGCCCACTCGGTTTTCAGTACACCGTCAACCGGGCACGCACCTACGCACACGAATAGACACGTGGGCGACCGACAGAAGTCAGGCCCCTGTGTCGCGCAGTCCTGATCGAGTTGGGGGTCGTGTCGTTGGTCGTTGCGTCGGCCGAGATGTGGTCGGGTGACGCGTGTCCGTGGGACTCATGGCGGCAATCCATAGGCGATGGGCCTTAGTCCCCGAAAAAGTGCATAGGGGACGGAACGCAGCGCGGTGCCGACCCATGCGCGGCCTGGGCGACGCCGCGTTTGTGAGGAAACTCGTGCTGAGGAACCTGGCTGCCACGGCAGTCAGCAGAGGAGGTCGAAGTTGGAACCCCCTGTCGGGTCCATCTCTGTGACTTGCGTGTTCCGGACGTGTGCGCCTGCCGGTCCATTGGCCAGCCATGCCAGGAGTTCCTCAACGGACTCCTCGCCCCCTTCAGCCTCTGCCTCGACAGAACCATCAGAGCGGTTACGGACCCACCCTGTCAGCCCGAGCCGGTCGGCAACCTTGCTCGTGTGGTATCTAAAGCCCACGCCCTGGACCTGCCCTGAAATGATGACCTGTACCCGTCGCATACGCTCATCGTGCATGAGGAAGGGCTCACAGTCCGGTTCTCACACACCGGTGTTCGGCAGCCCTGGCTGCACCCAAGGAGATCTCAGACTCCGGTGGCCGAATCCGTGAGCTTTTTGACGGCCTCCGGCTCTCCGATCAGCTCGACCTTGGCGTTGTCGGTGCGACCGGAGACGAACATGATGAGCTCCGACGGCTTGCCAATCACGTGAACCGGCCTGGTGCCCCGTCCGAGTTCGAGTTGCTTGCCGTCGTCGGTGTCGAGAACCAGCCTGTCGCCATAGGCCTTCGCGACCTTTCCGGCGAACATTTTGAGGGGCACCCTCAGTGATTCCTCATCCCGGGGGCTGAGCGTCTGGTCGCGGTCATTGGCGCGCAGCACATCCATGTGGTGGATGAAGTATTCGGCCCCGTTCATCACGGCGTCCACCGGTCGGAGCAGCAGCGCTGGCTTGCGCAGGCGTTCGACGAGTCCAATGAACCCATGGGTGTGCAGGGCATCCATCTGGATGCGCTCAGTGAGGCTCTCGTACTTCTCGACGAAAATCCCCAGCATCGCCTGCGGCTTGTGCTCACGAATCCACAGATGCGCCGCGAGGTCCTGGGTCTTCCATCCCTCGTCGAGTGTGGGAGCGAAGGGACCGAGTTCGAGGAAGAGGTCGCAGAGCAGGGCGCGTTGGCGCATGGCGAGAGTCATACTTCCTACCCTAATGGGGACCCAAGGCAAGTCGTCCCGCGCAGGCGGTGCAGCGGAGGGTGCCACAATTGCGCCCATGGGACCGCAATTGAAGTTCAACGCCGACGGCCTGCTGCCCGCCGTCGCACAGGATGCCACCACCGGCGAGGTGCTGATGCTCGCATGGATGGATCAGGAGGCGCTGCGTCGCACACTGACCACCGGCCGCGCCACGTACTGGTCCCGCAGCCGGGGTGAGTACTGGATCAAGGGTGAGACCTCCGGGCACACACAGGCCGTGGAATCGGTGCATCTTGACTGTGATGGTGATGCGATCCTGCTGCGAGTTGCCCAGAGCGGAGCGGCCTGCCACACGGGCAATCGCACGTGCTTCTTCACCGAACTGGGGGAGGGGGACTTTTCGTGATGAACATCTCGCCCACGCTGGAGGAGTTCGTCGAACTCGCGCGCACCCGACGTGTCATCAGCGTGCACGCACGCATGCTGCTGGACGACATCACCCCCATTGGCCTCTACGACGCTCTCTGCGGTCAGCGGGAGGGCACGTACCTGTTCGAGAGTGCCGAAGCCGGGGTGTGGGCGCGCTATTCATTCGTGGGGGTGCGGGCCGCTGCCACCCTCACCGAGGAGAAGGGGCGGGCAGTCTGGAAGGGGCGGGAACTCGTCGGTATCCACGACGGCGACCCACTGACCGTCCTTCAGCAGACCCTCGCCGAACTCGCCACACCCGCCGCTGACGGTTTGCCGCCCTTCCACGCCGGCATGGTGGGCTACCTCAGCTATGACACCGTCAGACGGCTGGAGAAACTGCCTGACAACTGCGTCGACGACCTCCAATTGCCTGAAATGGTCATGATGCTGAGCAGCGAGCTGGCCGTGTTTGACCACCATCGCTCGGAGGTCTGGCTGATCGCCAACGCCATCAACTTTGACGGCACGGACGAGGGTGCTGAACGCGCATACGGGGATGCCGTCGTGGCGGTGAACGCTATGGCGGCCACGCTCTGCGAACCGCGTCGGGCCATGGCGCAGCCCGTGTCCGACCCGATCGCGCCGGAGGTCCACAGACAGCGGGATCCCGAGGATTACCAGGGTGCCGTGCGCGCGGCCATCGATGAGATCAAGGCAGGTGAAGCCTTCCAGGTGGTGGTGTCGCAGCGCTTTGACGTGAACTGTGACGCTGACGCCCTCGACGTCTACCGCAGTCTCCGGCTCGCCAACCCCAGCCCGTACCTGTACCTTCTCCGCCTGCCCGGGTTCGACGTCGTGGGGTCCAGCCCGGAGGCACTCGTCACGGTCAACGAGGGGCTCGCCACCACCCGACCCATCGCCGGGTCCCGTCCACGGGGACGAACTGACGCACAGGACAAGGCATTGGCGGAAGAGCTGTTGGCTGATCCCAAGGAGCGCGCTGAACACATCATGCTCGTTGACCTGGGGCGCAACGATCTGGGACGAATCTGCGAGCCGGGCAGCGTTGTGGTGCACGAGTTCATGAACGTCCATCGCTACAGCCACATCATGCATCTGGAGGCAGCTGTGAGCGGCCGGATCGCGGAGGGTCACACAGCCCTCGAGGCGACGCTGGCCTGCTTCCCCGCTGGCACCCTCTCGGGCGCACCCAAGGTGAGGGCCATGGAGATCATCGACGAACTGGAGGTCACCCGTCGCGGACTGTACGGGGGAGTGGTGGGCTACTTTGATTTCGCAGGCAATTCCGACGTGGCCATCGCCATCCGCACCGCAGTCCTGAAGGATGGCGTGGCCCACGTGCAGGCCGGTGCCGGCATCGTTGCGGATTCGGTGCCCGAGACCGAGGATGCCGAGTGCTCCCACAAGGCTGCCGCTGTCATCGCGGCCCTCGGAATGGCTGCCGGGATGAAGGGGGCCTCGTGACGCCAGGCCGTGTCCTGACCGGCGCCCGGACGGCGTTGCTGGGGGTAATCGGCGCGCTCGGGATCGCCTTCACCGGTCTTGCCGCCGATGCGTCCGCGGTTCAGGCACTCGGATGGGCGGCCACCGCGGGCGTCGGCCTCTCGGCGATGTTGCGTGGCCCGGGCCTTCGCGCCATGGGAGCCCTGGGTGTTCTGTTGGCCTTGGCGGCGGGTGTCAGCGCCGGGTTCGCCGGAGGATGGGCATTGGGCAGCCTGCTCTTCTGTGTGATCCTCGCGGTCGCGGCCCTGACCACATTTCGTCATGGCCCGGCATGGCGGGCCAAAGTACGATCACGGGAGAAGGAACCGGCACGCGACCTGTGGAAACAGTTCGATGCCGGCGAGGACCCCACCACGAGCGAGGATGTTCCGAGATGAACGCTGATCTTTGAGATAATCTTCGTCGAGACACTTGGCAGCAGATGGAATTTCAACGAAAGGCCCTGAAATGGCGAGGACCCCGCAGTACTACCACCACGGACGCAGCCCGGCGGCGTGGACCGGCTCCATCGTCGCCTCGGTCGGCTTCGTCATCGCCGCAATCGGTGGGGTCATGGGCCCCAGTTGGCTGGTGGTGATCATCGGCGCCGCCGTCATCCTTCTTGGTGGCGTCTTGACCATGGTCATGAAAGCAATGGGGCTGGGTCAGCCAGCGTGAGCGTTCTCGACGACATTGTTGCGGGCGTGCGGCAGGATCTCGATGCGCGCCGGGCGTTGGTTTCGCTGGCCGACGTCGAAGCCGCCGCCCTCACGGCGCCCGTTGCGCTTGATCCCATGCCCGGTTTCCGGGCGGCCGGGTTGGCCGTGATCTCCGAGGTCAAGCGCAAGTCGCCCTCCAAGGGGGACCTCGCCCTGATCACCGATCCCGCTGCACTTGCCGCCGAGTACGCCGACGGGGGTGCCTCTGCCATCTCGGTGCTGACCGAGGGGCGGCGCTTCAACGGCACGTTGGCAGACCTCGACGCTGTGCGAGC
Source organism: uncultured Tessaracoccus sp. (assembly GCA_965364045.1). Lineage (GTDB taxonomy): Bacteria > Actinomycetota > Actinomycetes > Propionibacteriales > Propionibacteriaceae > Arachnia. The sequence goes on from CBDTVQ010000005.1 coordinate 18,699, forward strand.
CCGCGTGAGTGTGCCCGTGTTGCGCAAGGACTTCATGGTGGAGGAATACCAGTTCTTCGAGGCGCGGGCCCATGGTGCAGACATGGTGCTGCTCATCGTCGCTTCCCTCACTGACGCCCAGCTGGCTCGGTTCCAGCGGCTCGCCCATGACCTTGGCATGACGGCACTGGTGGAGACCCACACCGCTGAAGAAGTGGATCGAGCCCTGGCCATCGGTGCCGAGCTGATCGGCGTCAACAACCGCAACCTCAAAACCCTTGACGTGGATCTCGCTATTTTCGGCGGGCTGTCCGCACGGATCGGCGATTCGGCCGTCAGGGTGGCCGAGTCCGGCATCCTCACTCCCGCCGACGCGGCCCGCGTCGCCTCCGAGGGCGCAGACGTCGTCCTCGTGGGTGAGGCGCTGGTGCGCCATGGTGACCCGCGTCAAGCGGTCGCGGCGCTGGTTGGAGCGGTCAACGCATGAGCGGCGGACTCGCCGCACTCCTCGACGACGTCGCAGCCCTGGCCCGGCTTGCCGCAGCCAGCGTCGACGATGTTGCAGCCGCGGCCGGGCGCGCCAGCATCAAGGCTGCAGGCGTGGTGGTGGATGACACGGCCGTCACGCCGCAGTACGTCGCCGGGGTGAACCCGAAGCGAGAGCTTCCCATCATCAAGAAGATCGCCATTGGATCGCTGCGCAACAAGTTGCTCATCATCCTTCCCATCATTTTGCTGCTCAGCCAGTTCCTCCCGTGGTTGCTGACTCCACTCCTCATGCTGGGTGGGACCTACCTTTGCTTCGAGGGTGCAGAAAAGGTATTGGAACTGCTTCGGCATGACGAGCCGCAGAAGCAAACACCAGCCGTCCTGCAGGGGCCCAAGGCAGAAGGCACAGTGGTGAAGGGAGCCATTCGCACCGACTTCATCCTCAGTGCAGAAATCATGGTGATCTCGCTGAACGAAGTGGCGGCGGAGGGGTTCCTCTCGCGCACCATCATCATGATCATCGTGGCTCTCGGCATCACGGCGCTGGTCTACGGCGTGGTGGCCCTCATCGTGAAAATGGATGACGTGGGCCTGGCGCTCGCCGGTCGTGAATCCGAACGCTCCCAAGCCATCGGCAGGGCGCTCGTCGCAGCCATGCCCAAGGTCCTGGCCATCATTTCCACCGTCGGAATCTTCGCCATGCTCTGGGTGGGCGGTCACATCATCCTGGTGGGAATGAGCGACGTCGGCTTCCAGGCACCCTATGAGTGGGTGCACTCCCTCGAGTCCCTGGTGGTGGGTGTCTCGGGCGTTGGTGGGGCGCTGGCGTGGCTCATCAACACACTCTGCTCACTCGTTCTGGGAATCATCTGGGGCATGATCGTGGTAGCCGTCCTGCACGCGCTCCCGTGGCCGAAGAAGCACCATGGCGCCGACGAAAACAGGCATGCGCCCAACGACGCAACGGCGTCGGGTGCGACGGGAGCAAGCCGGTAGTCTGGAGTCCATGACCCAGCTGCTACCCGACGCCACCGGCCACTTCGGTGATTTCGGCGGAAAGTTCGTGCCTGAGGCGTTGAATGCAGCGCTGAGCGAATTGGCCGACGAGTTCACCCGCGCCGCCGATGACCCCACATTCATTGCGGAGCTGCGTCGGCTCCAGCGCGACTACTCCGGCCGGCCCACTCCCATCACGGTGGCCGACAACTTTTCGAAATTGTGCGGCAATGCGCGCATCCTCCTCAAGCGCGAGGACCTCAACCACACGGGCGCCCACAAAATCAACAATGTGCTGGGCCAGGCCCTGCTGACCAAGCGCATGGGTAAAACCCGCGTCATCGCAGAGACCGGTGCGGGACAGCACGGCGTGGCCACCGCCACAGCGGCCGCCCTCATG
>CBDTVQ010000006.1:0-19912 GCA_965364045.1 uncultured Tessaracoccus sp.
TCTTCCGCGTCTTCGACGCGCTGAACGACCCCCGCAACATGGCCCGTGCCATGGCCGCGGTCAAGAAGGTGGGCAAGCATGCCCAGGGCACCATCTGCTACACCGTCTCACCTCTCCACACCGTCGACGGTTTCATCAAGTCGGCCGGGCGCCTCATCGACATGGGTGCCGAGTCCATTGCGCTGAAGGACATGGCCGCACTGCTGCAACCCCAGCAGGCCTACGACATTGTCAAGGGCATCAAGGAAACGTTCAACGGCATCCAGATCAACGTGCACTGCCACTCCACGACGGGTGTCACTCTGGTGAGCCTCATGAAGGCCATCGAGGCCGGCGCCGATGTGGTGGACACCGCCATTTCGTCGATGTCGCTCGGCCCGGGGCACAATCCCACCGAGTCGCTGGTCGCGATGCTCGAGGGCACTGGCTACACCACCGGCCTGGACATGGATCGCCTACTGAGCATCCGTGACCACTTCGCCGGCGTTCGCCCGAAGTACGCAGAGTTCGAGTCCGCCACACTGGTTGACACCGACATATTCTCGTCCCAAATTCCTGGCGGCATGCTGTCAAACATGGAAGGCCAGCTGAAGGCACAGGGCGCTGGCGACCGTATCCGTGAGGTCATGGAGGAGGTGCCGCGGGTGAAGGCCGATGCCGGGCACCCGCCGCTGGTCACCCCGTCATCGCAGATCGTGGGAACCCAGGCCGTGTTCAACGTCCTCATGGGTCGCTACAAGGTCATGACCGGCGAGTTCGCGGATCTGATGCTCGGCTACTACGGAAAGTGCCTGGGCGAACCGAACGCCGACGTGGTCGAGATGGCCAAGAAGCAGACGAAGAAGGAATCGATCGAGGTTCGTCCCGCCGATCTCCTGAAGCCCGAGTGGGACGGACTCGTCACGCAGGCCGAGGGGCTTGAGGGATACAACGGCTCCGAGGAGGACGTGCTGACCAACGCCATGTTCCCAGGTGTTGCGCCCAAGTTCTTCAAGGAGCGCGCGCAGGGCCCGAAGAACGTCGGCAAGACGGCGGAGCAGATGGCAACCGAGAAGGCTGCCGCCAACGCCAAGTCCAAGGGCATCCAGGGCCCGGCCAAGTACAACGTCACCGTCGGCGGCCGGTCGCACAGCGTTTCCGTCGAGCCAGTCTGAGGAGTCTAGAAACACATGAGCAAGCAACACACAATGGCCGAGCGCCTCGAGCAGCTCAAAAAGGCACGCACCAAGGTCGAGTCCGGCGGTGGTGAGGACAAGCTGGAGAAGCAGCGCGCCAAGGGCAAGATGGCCGCCCGTGACCGGATCGCTGCACTCATCGATCCCGAAACGTTCCAGGAGACAGGCGCCTTCCGCCGCAACCGGACCACCACGTTCGGGATGGACAAGGCAGACATGCCTGCCGACGGTGTGATCACCGGATCAGCATCTGTCATGGGTCGCCCCGTTCATCTCGCCAGCCAGGACTTCACCGTCATGGGCGGCTCCGCGGGGGAGGCACACTCCATCAAGGTCACAGAGGCGCTGAAGGCGTCGCTCATGACCGGCACACCCTTCGTCTTCATCAACGATTCCGGCGGCGCCCGCGTTCAGGAGGGCATCGATTCCCTCTCCGGCTACGGCAAGGTGTTCTATGCCAACGTGCTGCTGTCCGGCGCCGTGCCGCAGATCTCCATCATCGCCGGCCCCTGCGCCGGTGGCGCAGCTTATTCGCCAGCTCTGACGGACTTCATCATCCAGACCCGCAAGGCCCACATGTTCATCACGGGTCCCGGTGTCATCAAGCAGGTCACCGGTGAAGTGGTCACGCAGGACGACCTCGGCGGCGCCGACGCCCACATGTCGCGCTCCGGCGTAGTGCACTTCGTGGCCGACGACGATGAGCAGGCCATCCTTATCGCGCAGAAGCTCCTGAGCTTCCTGCCGCAGAACAACACCGAGGATGCTCCCATCGTGGATCCGGACTTCGTGGTGGAGTCCAACCCGAAGATGCGTGACGTCATCCCCACTGAGAGCCGCAAGGGCTACGACGTGCGTGGAGTCATCACCGAGATCGTGGATCACGCGGACTTCCTCGAGGTGCAGGCCGGTTGGGCGCGCAACATCGTCGTGGGCTTTGGCCGCGTGGTGGGGCGCACGGTGGGCATCATCGCCAACCAGCCGTCCGTAATGTCCGGTTCACTGGACATTGATTCCTCGGACAAGGCCAGCAAATTCGTGCGCTTCTGCAATGCGTTCAACATTCCGCTGGTGACCCTGGTGGACGTCCCCGGCTTCCTGCCGGGTGTCGCGCAGGAGCACAACGGCATCATCCGCCACGGCGCCAAGATGCTGTACGCGTACTCTGCCGCCACCGTCCCGAAGATCACCGTCGTGCTCCGCAAGGCCTACGGCGGCGCCTACCTGGCGATGTGCTCCAAGGACCTCGGTGCCGACAAGGTGTTCGCCTGGCCAACGGCAGAGATTGCCGTCATGGGTGCCGAGGGCGCTGCTGGCGTCGTCTTCCGTCGCGAGATCGAGGCGGCACAGGACAAGGACGCCCGTCGCAACGAACTGGTGGAGGAGTACCGCGAGACGTTCTCGACGCCGTACATGGCTGCGAGCCGCGGCCTCGTGGACGACATCATCGATCCCGCCGACACCCGTCGCGAGATTGCCATGGCACTGGAGCTGCTCGTCGGGAAGCGTGAAATCCGCCCGGCGAAGAAGCACGGTCTCGGCCCGGCCTGATCGAGAAAGGTTTCGCGAAATGCATGACATGTCACCCGAAGAGCTCAGGGTCGTCATCGGCCAGCTCGCCGAGCAGATGGAGGCGCTGCAGAAGCGCGTCGACGAGCTCGAGGGCCATCACGACCAGATACCGCACGGGGACCTCATCCTCATCGGCGCTGCGGTGGCCGCATACTTCGGTCACAAGGCAAAGGTGAAGGCCGTTCGCTACGGGGCCCAGAACCGTTGGGCAGCTGCCACCCGTGGCCGGGTCCACGACCGTACCGTCCCCCATTCACGCTGATTTTTGAGTCCAGGAGAATTTCATGAAACTGAAGGTGACCGTCAACCAGACGGAATACGAAATTGACGTGGAGGTGGAGGAGGAGGAACGACAGGGACTCGGCCCCATCATCATCGGTGGGACCGGCAGCCACGCCGTGCCCACCACCGCTTCCGTGAGCGCTGTCAGCTCCAACGCCATCGTGGCGCCGCTCGCCGGCTCCGTGGCACGCATCGACGTCGCCGTGGGCGATGACATCGAGGCCGGCCAGGTCCTGCTGGTTCTCGAGGCCATGAAGATGGAGACCGAGATCACCGCACCGTCTGCAGGCAAGGTGTCCGCCGTGCTGGTGTCCGCTGGTGACCCGGTACAGGGCGGACAGGCCCTCATCCAGCTCTGATCAGACTGACCGCAACGCCCCGCCGACCACTGGTTGGCGGGGCGTTGCATTCCACGGGGCCGTCCGGATGGAAGAGTGGGGGACATGAACAGCTTCGCCTTTGCCACGGCCACCCTCATCCGGTTCGGTGCAGGGGTGGCAGCCGAACTGCCACGGCACAGCGCCCGCCTGGGACGGCGGGCATTTGTGGTCACGGGAGCGAGCCCGAATAGAATCGCCCACCTGCTTGGCCCCATGGTGGGCACGTCTGCCGTCACAGGTGAGCCCACGTTCGAGGATGCGCGGGCGGCGGTGGAGGCAGCAAGGGCGGCCGGGGCGGACCACATCATCGGAGTCGGCGGGGGAGCGGTGCTGGACCTGGCCAAGGCGGTTGCGATCCTGGCCGTCTCCGACGCGGATGCCATGGACCACGCCGAGGTGATCGGCGCGGGCCAGCCACTACCGGCCCAGGCGTTGCCGTTCGTCGCGGTGCCGACCACAGCAGGGACGGGCGCGGAGGTCACCTCCAATGCCGTCCTGGCATCGGTGGAGCACCGGGTGAAGGTGTCGCTGCGCTCACCCGCGATGCTGGCTGACGTGGCCCTGGTCGACCCTGAACTGAGCCTGAGCTGCCCGCCCGTGGTCACTGCGCAGTCCGGCATGGACGCAATCACGCAGTGTCTGGAGCCCCTGACGTCGAGGTTTGCCAATCCCATGGTGGACGCCCTGGCCGTGGCGGGCCTGCGGGCAGGCGCACGGAGCCTGGTCCGGGCCGTGGAGTGCGGCGAGGACCTCGATGCCCGCGCGGACATGGCGTTCTGCTCGCTGATGGGTGGACTGTCGCTCGCCAACGCCAAACTCGGCGCGGTGCACGGCCTGGCCGGCGTGCTGGGAGGAGTCACGGGCGCCTCTCACGGCGCGATCTGTGCAGCCCTGCTGCGCGCCACCACGTCCACCAACGTCGCCGCACTGCAGCAGCGGGAGCCTGAGAACCCGGGATTGGCTGCCTACGCCGTCGCGGCGGAGGCCGTCACGGGTGAGCGCGACGTGGCTGCCCTGCTCGACTGGCTGTCCGCACTGGAGGCCAGGCTGGCCCTGCCAGCGCTGGTGATGTCCCGGGAGGATCGGGACGCGGTGGTGGAGGGGGCAGGGCGTGCCAGTTCCATGAAGGGCAACCCCATCGACCTGACTCGGGACGAGTTGCTCCAGATCCTGCTGGAGAGCACCGGTCAGCTCCCGGCGTGAGCGCTCAGATGATGCGGTGAACCGTCTGCTGGTTGGCCTGCGCACGGGGGCGGACGATCACGGAATCGATGTTGACGTGGGGAGGGCGCGTCGCGACGAATGCGATGACGTCGGCCACATCGTCGGCCACCAGAGGCTGGGCGACACCCTCGTAGACGGCGTCGGCCCGTTGCTGGTCGCCCTCGAAGCGCGTGAGTGAGAATTCTTCGGTGTGGACCATGCCGGGCGCCACCTCGCAGAACCGCACTGGCTGGTCCACCAATTCCACTCGCAGAGCGTCGCGCACGAAGCGCTGTGCCGACTTGGAACCGCAGTATCCGGCCCCGCCCGCGTAGGCGCCCTCCGCGGCGGTGGAGGTCACGAACACGGCCACGCCCTGTGCCGCCACGAGTGCCGGAAGAAGAGCTTTGGTCACTCGGGCGGTGCCCACCACATTGAGGTCGAACATGCGGGACCACGCTGCGAGGTCAGCCTGAGCCACCGGTTCGAATCCGAAGGCTCCGCCGGCGTTGTTGACCAACACATCAAGCTGGTCACCCACAGCTTCCGCCAGGCGTGCGACGTCCGCCTCCGAGGTGATGTCGCAGACGACGGCGGTCCCGTCGATTTCGCGGGCCAACTCCTCGATACGGTCCGCGCGCCGGGCGGCGCACACCACATGAAATCCCTCGCCTGCGAGGCGACGTGCCGTGGCAGCCCCGATCCCGGAGGAGGCACCAGTCACAACAGCCAAGCGTTTTCTCATGGATCACAACATAGTCCGAGATTAACGACCCGACCGGAATACCGGTCGGGTCGCTCAATGAAACCTGTACTTCCGGGGGTGGTGCTACTTCTTGCCCTGGTTCTTGACGGCCTCGATGGAGGCGGCTGCGGCATCGGGGTCCAGGTAGCGGCCACCGACGGTCACGGGCATGTGGTCATCGTTCAGTTCGTAGTACAGCGGGACACCGGTGGGGATGTTCAGCCCGGCGATGTCGGAGTCCGAGACGTTGTCCAAGTGCTTGACGAGCGCGCGCAGCGAGTTGCCGTGGGCAGCGACGAGCACCGTATGACCGGCCTCGAGATCCGGGATGATGTCCGAGGACCAGTAGGGCAGCATCCGCTTGACGACGTCCTTGAGGCATTCGGTGAGCGGGCGCTCGGACTCGGGGATGTCCGCGTAGCGCGGGTCATTGAACTGGCTGAACTCGCTGTCCCTCTCAATGACGGGCGGCGGAGTGTCGTAGCTGCGACGCCACAGCATGAACTGCTCTTCGCCGTACTTGTCGCGGGTCTGGGTCTTGTCCAGCCCCTGCAATGCGCCGTAGTGGCGCTCGTTGAGACGCCAGTTGCGACGCACCGGGATCCAGTGGCGGTCGCAGGCATCGAGCGTGATGTTGGCCGTGTGGATGGCGCGACGCATCAGCGAGGTGTGCAGGACGTCCGGCAGGAGCTCCTCCTCCTGCAGCAACTCGGCGGCGCGCTTGGCCTCCGCCTCGCCCTTGGCGTTGATGTCGACGTCCACCCAGCCGGTGAACAGGTTCTTGGCATTCCATTCGCTCTCGCCGTGGCGGAGCAGGATGAGCTTTCCAGTCATGCTATTTACCCTATCGGCAAAGGTCAGAGGCCCGTGGGCGGGGTCAGGCGTTGGGCCAGTCGACGCCCTCTGGCGTGTCACCGGTGATGATGTAAATGACGCGACGCGCGACGGCCACGGCGTGATCAGCGAATCGCTCGAAGTAGCGTCCCAGCAGGGCTGCGTCCACCGCCTGCTCCGTGCTGCCGTCCCAGCCGCCGGCCAGGATGACGTCGAAGTGCTCGCTGCGCAGCGTGTCCATCTCCGTGTCGATGGTCGCCATCCGATGAGCCGCTTTCGCGTCGCGGTCGCGCAGGCTCATGGTGGCGAGATCGATCATTTCGATGCAGATCTCGGCCATGCGCTGGAAGTTCGGCTCCAGATCGCTGATGACGGCGTGCTGGGGGTAGCGCAATCGCGCGATCTTGGCGACGTGGGCAGACAGATCGCCCATCCGGGCCAGCTCGAAAACGACACGGATGGCGGAGACGATGGTGCGGAGTTCGCCCGCCACGGGTGCCTGCAGAGCGAGCAGTGACAAGCACTTGAACTCGAGTTCCTCGTGCATCTCGTCCAATTTGGCGTCGCTGGAGATCACGCGTTCGGCCTGTTCAAGGTCCGGATGGAACAGGGAGGAGGAGGCCTCAATCATGGCCACCTCCACCAGTCCGGCCATCTCGTGCAGCCGATCCAGCACGTTGCTCAGTTCCTCGTGGTAGTTGGCGCGCATCGTCGTTGTCTTCCTTTCATCCGTCTTCTGTCTCGATACTAGGCGTGCCAGCCCAGCCGTGGGCGTCGGCGCGACGGGCGTGTGATGAATTGGACATGAACGGTTGAGGGGCAGCTGTGCTGAAGTCTTCGGGGAGAAGCGGCATGGGCCCCCTAGGATGACGGACATGCCGCCTGTCATCGCGGGCCTCATCGGGGCCGCAACGATGCTGCTGTTGATCGTCCTTGTGCTGGCCATCCGGCGAACCATCGAGGGTCGCCAGCAGTTGAGCGCCCCGCGCGCCGGAAGCGTGGCGTCGATGGACATGTCCCGCGTGGTGGGGGCACTGAAAGCCGGGACCATGCTCGTGGGTTCCCATGATGAGGTGCTCACAACGAATCAGACGGCGCTGGCCATGGGGCTGGCCCGTGGATCCCGTGTTGGTTTCCCAGAACTGCTGGAGCTGGTGCGCGGTGCCCGATCGAGCGGAGAGATTTTTCGGGGCCACGTCGAGCGAGAACGTGAGCCCGGCGTCGATGTGATGGAGCTTCTGGGACGTGTGGTTCCGTTGGAGGATGGCGTGGTGCTGGTGATCGCCGAGGACGAGGCCGCGAAGCGACGGGTGGAAACTGTGCGTCGCGACTTCGTTGCCAACGTCTCCCACGAGCTGAAGACCCCCATCGGGGCCATCGGTATCCTCGCGGAGGCTGTTGAGGCGGCCAGTGATGATCCGGAAGCGGTATCGCGCTTCGCGGGCCGGTTGCAGCTGGAATCAGCCAGGTTGGCAGAGCTGGTCGGCCAGATCATCGACCTGTCCCGGTTGCAGGCATCCGATCCCCTGGGGGGCCTGGACATGGTGGATGTGGAGGATGTGGTGGACGAGGCGCTGGGGCGTTCCCGGGAAGCCGCGGACCACCGCGGAGTGGTGCTGTCGCGCTCCCAGGACCAACCGGCCCTGGTGATCGGGGACCGCTGGCAGTTGACCGATGCAGTGACCAACCTCGTCCAGAACGCCATCTCCTATTCGGACCGACGAGCCAGGGTGTCTGTGGGGACGTCGACGGTGACGGTGGGGGAGGATCGGTTCGTGGACATTCGGGTTTCAGACAACGGCATTGGCATTTCGGCCGATGAGCAGGAGCGCATCTTCGAGCGCTTCTACCGTGTGGACCACGGCCGCAGCAGGGAGAGTGGTGGCACCGGTCTGGGATTGTCCATCGTGCGCCACATCGCCGGGGCGCATGGCGGCAGTGTCAGCGTGTGGTCGCAGCCGCGTCAGGGCTCCACCTTCACCCTCCGGCTACCTGCCCAGCCCATCGAAGCAGCCGGAGAACCCGCCGTGGAAGGTGCCCTGCCATGACCCGCATACTCATCATCGAGGACGAGGAATCCTACCGGGATGCCCTGTCGTTCATGCTGGCTCGTGAGGGCTTCGAGGTCTCCGTGACCCCGGATGGGGCCGCAGGGCTCCTGAAGTTCGACAGATCCGGTGCCGACCTCGTGCTGCTGGACCACATGATGCCCGGCATGCCGGGCACTGAGGTGTGTCGTCAGCTGCGCGCCCGCAGCAACGTCGCGATCGTGATGGTGACGGCGCGTGACGACGAGGTGGACAAGGTGGTGGGGCTGGAACTGGGTGCGGACGACTACGTCACCAAACCCTTCAGCCACCGCGAACTGGTGGCGCGCATCCGGGCGGTGCTGCGGCGCGGGCAGGACCAGCCGCTCCTGCCCGGCGTCGTGGAGGTGGACGGTGTCCGGCTCGACGTGGATCGCCACCAGGTGAGCGTCGACGGCGTGGACGTGAGATTTGCGTTGAAGGAGTTCGAGCTCCTGGAGTTGTTGCTCCGCAACGCCGGCCGCGTCATGACGAGGGGGCAGCTGATCGACAGGATCTGGGGCAGCGATTACGTGGGTGACACCAAGACACTTGATGTGCACGTGAAGCGGTTGCGCGGAAAAATCGAGGAGGACCCGGCTGCCCCTGGTCGACTCATCACCGTGCGGGGGCTCGGGTACAAGTACCAGATGTGAGGCGTCTCAGGCCTGCGCCTCGTCCCACGTGGCGGCGTAGGCGGGATCCTCGGAGGAAACCACGGGGGTCTCCACGGTCATGCTGGTGCCGTCGCTGAACTGCAACTGCACCGCGGCGAGCATTCCTGCTTCGAGTTTGGCACCTTCGATGATGGAGTCCTGACCCCCGAACCGGAGCGCCTCCTGGATGCCGATCTCTCCGGTCATCGCCACGGCCACGGGCTCGGCGTAGCTGCCGTCCATCTGCTCGCCTGCCACGGCCACACCCTCAAGTGACACAGGTTTGTTGGTGAAGAGTGAACCCAGCAGAAGGCCCCGGCCTTCGTCGTCGGCCAGCACCATGATGTTGCGTGCCTTCACCGGGCCAGCGTCCTCGACGACACCTGCGGCCGGAGGAATGTCGTAGCGCCAGTCGCCTGCGGTACAGCCGGAGGCGAGCCCCGTCACGAGAACGAGTGCGGCAAGGCTTGCGCCGATGCGGCGGCGGTGGGGCTGGGTCATCTCGGTCCTTTTTCAAATGGGATGTTTCCGCAGTGGGATGTCTCTGCGCAATCCTAACCGGTCCGGGCCGCGCTCACATGGAGGTGGACTGGGAGAAGTGGGGGCACAATACGCCGTCGGAGCGCACATGGCTAAACCATGACGGCGTGTCGTGCTAGAATTGCCTCTGGAAAGGGGCCAATCTATATGACTTTTTCGGTCGGTGAAACGGTGGTGTACCCCAATCATGGGGCCGCACTCATTGAAGACATTGAAACACGGCAGATCAAGGGGGAGGACCGGTTGTATCTGGTTCTTCGAATCCTTGGGCAGAATGACCTGGTCGTGAGGGTGCCTTCGGACAACCTCGATCTGGTGGGCGTCCGGGACGTCGTTGACGCTGAAGGGCTGGAGAAGGTGTTCGCTGTCCTGCGTGCCGAGCACACGGAGGAACCCACCAACTGGTCCCGCCGTTACAAGGCGAATCTGGAGAAGCTGCACTCCGGCAATGTGATCAAGGTGTCCGAGGTTGTTCGTGACCTGTGGCGTCGAGATCGCGACAAGGGCTTGTCCGCAGGCGAGAAGCGCATGCTGTCCAAGGCCCGCAGCATTCTCGTTGCAGAACTCGCGCTTGCCGAGGACGTTGAGCAGGAGCGTGCAGAAGTCCTTCTCGAAGAGGTACTGGCCTCCTGAGCAGCGACAAGCACTACACGGAACCGGTCGTCGCCATTGTGGTGGCGGCCGGTTCTGGCTCTCGCCTTGGGGCATCGCTTCCCAAGGCCCTGGTGCCGCTTGCCGGGACAACGCTCGTGCGCCGATGTGTGGACAACCTCGCGATGGCGGGAATCGAGCGCGTCGTCGTGACCATCCCCAGCGGCATGCAACCGTCCTTCAACGAGGCACTTGATGGTGCATCCATTCCCGTGTCGTGTGTCGTGGGCGGTCACAGGCGCCAGGACTCAGTACGTCTGGCGTTGAAGGTGCTGTCTGACCTCAAGAACTCCACGAGCGTTCTTGTCCACGATGCCGCGCGTCCGCTCGTCCCTGCCGTTGTCGTGGGGCGCGTGGTGGGGGCATTGAGGGCTGGTGCGTCGGCCGTTGTCCCTGTGCTGGCTGTGGTGGACTCGATCCGTGAGGTTTCCGGAGGCTCCTCCGTCGTTGTGGATCGCACCCATCTCCGCGCCGTCCAGACGCCGCAGGGTTTCGATCTGGGTACCCTGCGGGACGCCCATGAGCACGCGGATTCAGCCGGTATCGACATCACCGATGATGCCGCTGCGTGCGAGGCCATGGGGGTGGCAGTCACGCTTGTCGACGGCGACCGCCGTAGCCTGAAGATCACCGAGGCCATTGACCTGTTGTTGGCTGAGGCCATCTGCTCCTCGGAAGGACATGCATGAGCCACCGCGTTGGAATGGGCACGGACGTTCACACGCTTACTCCCGGCATCCCCATGTGGGTGGCCGGCCTCCACTTTCCGGATGAGCCGGCAGGGCTGGCCGGACATTCCGACGGCGACGTGGCGGCACACGCCGCCTGCGACGCATTGCTCGCAGCGGCCGGGCTGGGTGATCTGGGAAGCAACTTCGGCACATCGGAGGCACGCTGGGCAGGCGCCAGTGGCGTCAGCTTCCTGGGGGAGACCGCTGCGCGTGTGCGCGCCGCCGGATACGACATCGACAACGTGTCCGTGACCATCATCGGCAACCGTCCGCGACTGGCAGCACGACGCACTGAGGCTGAGGGCGTGCTCTCAGCAGCGCTGGGGGCGCCGGTGTCCGTGGGTGCGACCACCACGGATGGACTGGGGCTCACGGGCCGTGGCGAGGGTGTCGCCGCCATGGCCGTGGCATCACTGCGTTTCTGACGATCCACGCAGACCGTTGGCCAAGCAGTGGGCTCAGCGAACCTCGGTGCCGGGGGCGATGAATGCATTGCAGCTGGACAACGGACCGCCTGCGAGTCCTCGTGTGGCCCACAACTCCCGGTTCTCACCCACCCCGTGATCCCCTTCCTCAAATTCCTGGTCGAACCTGGCCGCCAACCGGTCATCCCCGATCTCGTAGCTGATCCTCGCCACGGCCTCGCGCTCGGCGTCGCCCAGCCCCATGCTCTGTGACACCGAATCAATCACGGCGCCGGCGAAACAATCGGCCTGCAATTCCACCCGTCGGCTGACTTCCATCGCGTCGGACTCGGACCCCGCATCCTCGGTGGCGTAGTAGGACGCTGCGAAAACGCCGGCGCGGCCCTGCATCGCGTGTCCGTACTCGTGGGCGATGATCAGGTCATAGGCCTGCGGGGCGGCTGCCTCAGTGGGCGGGAGGATCCTCAGCACATCGGATGCCAGGTACAGATTCTGATCTGCCCCGCAGTAGAACGCGTTCAGTGATTCCTGGGTACCGCAGCTCGTGGTGACCTCGCCGCCCGCCGGGTACACATAGAGCGTGGGTTGGTAGGCAACGTGACCTGCCGCTTCCAGAGCTGGGCCCCACACACGGGTCAGGCACTGCACGTAGTCACGCATCCGTGACTGGAGCGCTTCGTCTCCGAGGCTGGCCGGGACGGGTTCAAGGTCGCAGCGCACGGGTGATGCAAGTTCCTGGTCATAGAGGGTGTTGCTCTCCAGCCACGTGGCGACTTCCGACTCGTACTCAGGCACAGGGATGCCCGGGGCGTCGCTCTCGGTGCTGGGGACGACGTAGTTCTCGTTCTGGTAGTTCGACGCCACGTCGTCGCCGTCTCCTTCCGACAAAAAGGCATAGCCGACAACTGCCACGAGGGCAACGATGGCCAGACCCAGAAATGGGAGGGGGGAGCGTCTCCGACGTGGTGGGGGTGGAGCCTGCCAGCCCGGCTGCGCCTGCATGGGGGGGCGCCAACCCGGGGGAGGGAACTGCTGTCCTCGGCCGGGCTGCCCCGCGGGCTGCTGCAGGGGAAAGCCCGGGCGGGGTTGCTCCCATGGCTGCCGCGCCCACGGCTGTCCCGGAGCCTGCCACATCTGCGGGCGGGGCATTGGTGGAGTCTGCCCCGGACGGGGTCGCCAACCGGGTTGCTGCGGAAATCCGGGCTGACTCATGGGTCTCAGGGTAGCCGCATGAAGGAGCGTCGATGGATCTGGTTCCGCACGCCGGGTACCGGCTGCGGTAGCGTCGTTCCTGTTCATCCCTCGCCCCAGGAGCCGAAGCCTTGACCGCTCACATGAAGAGCTCTGCACGAGCCCTCCTCGTCATCGTCACGATGGCAATGATCTTCGCAACCTCGACGCTGACGGCCCGGGCGGATGATCCACCCGCCTTGTCATTCGTTTTTGAGGGTGTTCTTGGATCGGACGGACGTCTTTCCATCACCGAGACCCTCATCTTCGACACGGCTCCGGACGAGGTGGTGCAACGCATCGCCACGAAACAACGCATTGACGATTCCAGCCACTTCACCTACGAGGTGGGTGAAGTGGTCGCCACCGTCGATGGCGCGGACGCACTGACGGAGGTGTCCACCGACGGCGACTACGTCGTGGTGAGGGTTGACACCTCAGCAGCCGCCGGGAAGAACGTGGTCATCAACTACAACGTCCTGGGAGCCACGAGGTCCGAGGAAAGCTCCTCCGGCGCGCTCACGGTCCTGACGTGGCGTGTCCTGCAGGGTCTGTCCGTGGAGGTGGCAGAGGTCAGCGGATCCTTCCGTGTGCCCGCCATGACGGAGGTGGTGGACTGCACAGCCGGTCCGCCCGGAACTCCCGACAAGTGTGACCTCTATGCATCCGGCACCAACGAGTCCCCCATGCCCACCTTCCAGACTGGTACGCGGGGGGTCGGTGAGCAGGTGACCATGGTGGTGGGAGTGGCTGCCGATGCGGTGCTGCCGACGGCCACCGTCGTCACGGAATGGAGCCTGGATCGCGCCTTCGCGCTGAGCCCTCTGACTGCTGCGATCGCTCTTGGCACGCTGCTGCTGGGGGCTGCGCTCATCTGGCAGCTGCACCGTCGAGCGGGCAGGGACGACGCCGCCGACGGAGCGGCTGTGCCGGTGGGGACGTTCAAGCCGGTCGGTGTGGGGGAATCGATCTTCGAAACGCGCGAGGGACTGCGTCCCGGTCTCGTGGGCACGGTCGCAGATGAACGAGTCGATCCCGTCGATGTCACCGCGACGCTGCTGGGCCTCGCCGTGCGCGGATACATCCTCATCACCGAACTGCCACGTGCAGAACACGGGCTCCTGGACTGGTCACTCACGCGGACCGATCAGCCAATGGACGAGCTGTATGACTACGAGCGCACTCTCCTGGAAGCCATTGCGCCGGTGGGTGGCGAAACGACTGTGTCGCAGTTGCCCGTCACGCTGGCGCCGGTCATCGAGACGGTGCAGAGCTCCCTCTATGACGAGGTCGTGCAGCGTGGCTGGTTTGACGTGCGTCCCGATGACACCCGCAACCAGTGGCGCACCCGCGCTCTGGTGGGCACGGGGATCGCAGTGTCTCTGGCCGTCGGGCTCGTGGCACTGACCAACCTCGGGCTGTTGGCGCTGGTGCTGCTGCTGTTGGCCGGTGTCCTGGTGTGGGTGGCGGACCGCATGCCCCGGCGCACGGCGAAGGGCACACATCTGGTGGAGGGACTTGGCGCACTGTCGTCACTGCTGGCACATCACCCGACCAACGAGATGCCTCAGGGCCGCGAAATTCCGGAGATCTCCCGGGTGCTGCCGTGGGCAGTTGTACTGGGCAACAAGGAGCGCTGGCTTGAAGCGCTGGTGCGGGCCGACGCGGACGACGCACCGGATCCCCGATCCATCGACTGGTACCACGCGCCTGACACCTGGCATCTGCAGGATCTGCCCGCCTCACTGACCCAGTTCATCAATACCGTGCAGGGGCTGTTGTTCGCCCGCTGACAGGGACTACTGGACGATCTTGGAGCTGTCGGTGATGTAGCGGACCTGATCGTCGGTTTCCTTGCCAGGAGAACGTCGGCTGCGTGACATCCGGTCCTCCACCCAGGTCGCGAGCTTGGACAGGCCGAAGTTGATCACCACGAAGATGGTTCCCACCACGAACAGCGCCTGAATGGGATTGTCCAGGTTGAGATAGATGTATTTGGCCGAGTTCAGCAGTTCGGGATACACGCCCAGCACGGCGGCCAGCGAGGTGTCCTTGAGGATGACGACGAGCTGCGAGATCAGGGCCGGCAGCATGATGCGGACGGCCTGGGGCAGAAGGATGAGGCGCATGGTGGCCAGGTTGCTCAGGCCTATGGCGGAGGCTGCCTCCTGCTGTCCCTTCGGCAGTGCATTCACTCCGGAGCGCAGGATTTCGGCGAGGATCACGGAGTTGTAGACAGTGAGTCCGATGACCACGAACCAGAGTCCCTCGCCGCCGGGCCAGCCGGACAGGTTCACTCCGAGGTCCGGAAGCACCCGTGAGGCGAAGTAGATGGAGATGACGACGGGAAGTCCGCGGAACAGTTCGATGAAACCGATGATGGGGATGCGGCCGTACTTGCCCAGCATCAACCGGGAGACGCCGATCACGGTGCCCACGGCCAACGAGAAGCCGATGGCGAGCACCGCTGCCTTCATGGTGTTGATGAAGCCCTCGATGATCAGGCCCCAGACGGCCGCGAAGTCCTCGTTTGAGGGATTGACCAATGGGCCCCACAGTTTGCCGGCGAACTGGCCCTGTGCATTCAGGCGCACCAGCACGACTGCGATGAGGGCGAGTGCAGCCAGCCCCACGCCGACGGCCAGGACGCCCTGGCGGCGCTTCGCCCGCGGTCCGGGGAGGTCGTACAAAACCAGATCATGGCTCATCGGAGAATCGCCGTCCTGCGTTCCAGCAGCGCCAGGAGGCCACCTGCCGGGAGTGTGATCAACAGGTATCCAACGGCCACTCCCAGGAGTACGGGGGTGGCGGCGTAGCCCTGGGCGCTGGTGAGCGTGTCAGACACGCTGAAGAGGTCGCCGCCCACGCCAAAAGCACCGAGGACGGCGCTGTTCTTGAACATGGCGATCAGGACGCTTCCCAGCGGAGGGATGGAGGTGCGGAAGGCCTGCGGAAGAATGACCTCGCGCAGCGTGGACATGAAGGGCAACCCGATCGCTCGGGCCGCCTCGGCCTGGCCGCTGGACACCGAGTTGATCCCGGCCCGCAGCGCCTCGCAGACGAAGGCCGAGGTGTAGATGATGAGCGCGGACACACCGAAGACCCAGTAGCTGCCGAGGATGCCGATCTCGGGAAGTCCGAAGGCGAAGAAGAACAGCAGCACAGTCAGGGGTGCGTTGCGGATCAGGTTGACCCATGTGGCACCCACCCAACGCAACGGTGCGACTGGCGAGACCCTGAAACCGGCGATGATCGTGCCGAGAACCAAAGCGCCGACCAGGGCGATCAGACAGATCTTGAGTGAGGTCCAGTATCCGCTCAGGAAGAGGTCAAAATTGTCCGTGATGGCGTCCATGGTCCTCCTTCAAATTCAGGTTGCGGTGGGTTGGAGGTGGTTGACCACCCACATGGGGGTGGTCAACCACTCGAAGCCGGATCCTGGGCCTGGATCAGGCGCAGGCGTCCGGGGTGGGAAGCTTGGCCGGGCTGGCGCCCTCGACGGCGCCGGCTGTGGAGGCCCATGCCTCGTTGTAGGCGTCCTCGTTCTCCGCCAGCGTCTCGTTGATGAACTCGCAGAACGCGGTGTCACCCTTCGTGATGCCAATGCCGTAGGGCTCGTCGGTGAACTGCTCACCCACCAGCTTGAACGCTCCGTCGGACTCGGAGACGAAGCCGAGCAGGATCACGTTGTCCGTGGTGACTGCCTGGACCTGTCCGGTGCGCAGGGCGTCGGCACACTTGTCGTAGACGTCGAAGAGCACCAGCTGGCTCTCATCCGCGAGGTATTCCTTGATCTGTTCCGATGGGGTGGAACCGGTGACTGAGCAGACCTTCTTGTCCGCCATGTCCTTCAGGGACTCCGGACCGGTGATCTCCTCGTCGTCGGCAGCCACCATCAGCTGCTGACCTGCGAGGTAGTAGGGGCCTGCGAAGGAGATGCGTTCCGCTCGCTTCTCGTTCATGGTGTAGGTGGCCACCACCATGTCGACCTTGCCCTGTTCGATGACTTCCTCGCGGACCTTGGACGGGGTCTCAACCCACTCGATCCCGTCCTCCTCGATGCCCATGGCACCGGCGATGATCTTCGCCACCTCCACGTCGAAGCCCTCGGGCCCGCCGGAGAGACCCTTCAGGCCGAAGCCCGGCTGGTCAAACTTGGTGCCGATCTTGATGCTGCCGGCGTCGGAGAGGGCAGCCATGGTCGTGCCCGCCTCAAAGGTCATGGGCTCCGCACCCGTGGGATCGGTGCTCGTGACGGGGGTGGTGTTTCCGGTGCCGGGTTCGGCGCCGTCGTCGCCACCGCAGGCGGTGAGCGCGAGTGCGCTGGCTGCCAGGAGTGCAATGAATGTCTTACTGCGCATTGGTCTGGTTCCTTGTCTATTGGTCATGTTCTGTGGGTGTGTGTCAGTTGGTGATGATCTTGGCCAGGAAGTCCCGGGCCCGATCACTCTGGGGATTGGTGAAGAAGGATTCGGGATCGTTCTGTTCGACGAGTTCGCCGTCGGCCATGAAGCAGACGCTGTCGCCAGCCTTGCGGGCGAAGCCCATCTCGTGGGTCACCACGACCATCGTCATGCCTGCCCGCGCCAGGCCCGTCATCACGTCAAGGACCTCGTTGATCATTTCGGGGTCAAGCGCGGAGGTGGGCTCGTCGAAGAGCATGACCTTGGGGTTCATCGCCAGAGCACGTGCGATCGCGACACGCTGCTGTTGGCCACCGGAGAGCTGGGCGGGGTACTTCTGGGCCTGGGCGGCCACGCCCACCCGCTCCAGGAGGGCCATGGAGTCCTCATTTGCTTGCTTGGGCTTCACTTTGCGCACCTTGATGGGTCCCAGAGTGACGTTCTCCAGGATGGTCTTGTGCGCAAAGAGGTTGAAGGACTGGAACACCATTCCAACATCGGCTCGTAGCCGGGCGAGGTCCTTGCCCTCGGCGGGTAGTTCCTCACCGTCCAGGGTAATGGAGCCGGAATCGATGGTTTCCAGGCGATTGATGGCGCGACAGAGCGTGGACTTACCGGACCCGGATGGACCGATGACCACCATGACCTCACCCTCGTGGACGGTGAGGTTGATGTCCTTGAGAACATGCAATTTGCCGAAATACTTGTCGACCTTGTCCAGCACAACCAGTGGACGCCCGACATCTCGCGCGGACGACGTTGTTTCCTCAACCATGGAAAGGAAGGTATCTGGCTTCCCGCGTCCTGTCAGGTGTGCACCAATACTGCAACCAATTTGTTACCTCGACGCCTCTGCCTGTAGGGCGGCAAAGAGCCGAGCGGTGCGTAGCCGCGCTGCTCTTCGATGGCACATACTTCTACAGGGTGAGTCCCGGATACAGGGGACGGGTGGCCAGCAACGCGACGGCCTTCGTGCGAGCGCTCTCCACCACGTCGTCGGAGAGGTCATAGCGGGCCTTGCCCGGCTTGCCCTCCTTCGTGGGACGCGCCGAAGTGGCCGAGAGCACCTGGGAGATCAGCGACGCCACGTCGTCCATGTCCGAGGTGGTGAAGCCCCGCGACGTGAGTGCAGGCGTGCCAAGCCGAACCCCAGTGGTGTACCAGGCACCGTTCGGATCGTTGGGGACGGAATTGCGGTTCGTGACGATGCCTGCATCCAACAGGGCAGCCTCTGCCTGACGTCCGGTGAGACCGTAGTTGCGGACATCCATCAGGACCAGGTGGTTGTCGGTACCGCCGGTGACCAGGGTGGCCCCACGGGTCATCAGTCCTTCGGCCAGGGCCCGCGCGTTGTCCACGACGGCCGAGGCGTAGGTCTGGAACTCGGGTTTGCGTGCCTCGGCCAGTGCCACGGCCTTGGCGGCCATCACATTTCCGAGCGGTCCACCGAGCACCATGGGGCAGCCGCGATCCACATCAGGGGCGTACTCCTTCTTGGCCAGCACCATGCCACCGCGCGGTCCGCGCAGTGACTTGTGAGTGGTGGTGGTGACCACATGGGCGTGGGGAATCGGGTCCTCGTCGCCCGTGAAGACCTTGCCGGCAACCAGTCCGCTGAAGTGGGCCATGTCCACCATGAGGACCGCGCCCACCTCGTCGGCGATCTCACGCATCTTCGCGAAGTTCACACGACGTGGGTAGGCGGAGTAGCCGGCCACCAGGATCAACGGCTTGAACTCCCGTGCGGATGCCGCGACGGCGTCGTAGTCCAGGAGTTGGGTCTCGGGGTCGGTGCCGTAGGAGCGCTGGTGGAACATCTTGCCGGACACGTTGGGACGGAAGCCGTGCGTGAGGTGTCCGCCGGCGTCCAGGCTCATGCCCAACAGCCGCTGGTCGCCGAACTTGCGGCGCAGCGTTTCCCAATCGGCCTCTGACAGGTCGTTGACACCCTTGACGCCGTGTTCGGCGAGCGCCGGGGTCTCGATGTGGTGCGCGAGGATGGCCCAGAACGCGACCAGGTTGGCGTCGATACCGGAGTGGGGCTGTACGTAGGCATAGTCGGCGCCGAAGAGCTCGCGTGCATGCTCGGCAGCCACTGACTCCACCGTGTCGAGATTCTGGCAGCCGGCGTAGAAGCGGTGACCGACGGTGCCCTCGGCGTACTTGTCGCTGAGCCAGGTCCCCATCGTGGCGAGGACAGGGAGGCTGGCGTAGTTCTCCGAGGCGATCAGTTTCAGCGACGAGCGCTGATCGGCCAGTTCGGAGCGGGTCGCCGCCGCAATGCGGGGCTCCACTTCCTCAATGGCGCTGAGCAGAGTCTGATAGGCGCCGCTGAGGGCTTCCGCGTCTGGCACTTGGTTCTCCTTGAGTGGTGGGGTCTCGTTGCCAATTCTAAGGGCCCGGCCGCCGGGACCGAATTCCGGGCACTCGCCTCGGACATCTCGTCCTGGAGCATGGCGATCTGCAGCACTCGCGGCGCATATGACCGCGAGCGGTGGAGATGTCCATGCTGGGGGACACTCCTGTCCACAGGCCGCTGCCGAATCTGGGTCCTGGGATGGGAAGCCACCCATAACAGATGCATGAACACGGGCACCGACCACGGCATTGTCACTCGAAAAGCGGCGGTCCGCTGGAAGGGACGCCGCTGGGTGGAACGCGCGATACTGAGCGGGGATCTACTCCCAGTCGACCGCAGCAGGGTGGCGCTGCGAGGCACTTCTGCAGCGATTCTGACGGCGGCACGGGCGAGGGGAACCCTGACATGTCTGAGCGCCTTGAAGTTGCACGACATCTGGACCCTCGATGACAGTCGGACCCATCTGAACCGCACCCGCGGCGTGCGGGACGGACACCCACTGCCTGCGGGAACGAGTGACTGTCGCGGCAGGTTGGTGGGGCGAGAGTCTGTGTTGGAGCCTGTGGACGTCGCGCTGTCCGCGGTCCTTGGATGCCACGATCGGGAGAACGGAATCGTGGCACTGGACAGCATCGTCAGACAAGACTTGCTCACCACGGA